>JBBAAG010000154.1 GCA_041658405.1 Elusimicrobiota bacterium | reverse complement strand
TGGGTGAAAGGCGATTTTAACAAAGTATTTTCCAAGCTTGGCGATTTGGCCGACAACACTTCTTTTAAGATTACTGTTGTGCAAAAAAACGGAAAAGATGCAATATTCCACTATGTAGTAACTGGCCGCAAGGAATTTTCAGCAACCGATCAGGAACAATTTAAAAATACCGGGGAATCAATTGTGGCTTTATCTACCTGTTGGCCGGTTGGCTCTACTGCCAAAAGGTTAGTAGTGTTTGGGCAAGTAACTCAAGTGGAAAGGTAATACAAGCTTAAACAAGGGATAAAATGTAAAAAAATGTCTATTGACAAAAATGAGAAAAAGTATTATAATTGTTAGTTAGGTAAATAACTAAATAATTAATAGATTTAATTAGAATTATTATTAAAAGTTGCATTAAGTGATTAACAAATCTTTTAAAGTAACTTTTAGAGGTTAATCAATATGAATAATATTATACTTAAGTTAATGAAGCCGGGTACACTGTCCGCTTTTTTAACATTGGTTTTAATCGGTGCCGTTTTAATAATCGCGCCACAAAAAACCAATGTCGCCAAGTCGGAAAATTGTTCAAATGCTCCGACAGTAGCGACATTAAATTTTTTCCCGGTAACATGGGATAGCACTGCCGGTTATGGATGCACAGATTTTGCTCCAATAGCAGTGCGTAATTTAAATGAAACCGGCTACGTTGCCGACGACTATGGTAATGTCGGTGATGAATTATATGTGAGAATTTATGCTCACAATGGAGCCCAGCAAGGTTTGAGCTCCGAACAAACTACGGCTTTTGGCGTAAATGGAGACTTCTCAATTTCCGGTAATACCATTAGCACATCATTTTCAGGAACCCGTGGAGACGGAAGTTTAACCAACACCGTAAACGGTAGTGTAACAATTGATATTCCGGAAGGCAGTAATTTGGAAATAGTCCCGGGTAGCGGACAGTTTTTTGACTACCAAGCAAACCCGATTTATGGCAAAGATATTTTAGGTCTTACAGCGGGTAGCTTTGATATGGGCGAAATGCAGGCTTGCTTTGAATATTCTAAATTTTATCGTTTTAAAGTAAAGGTTGTCGGCAACACCCCTCCTCCGGTAATTAATGTTCCTGCCGGTCAAATTTCAGCCACCGCGGCTGTTAAAGTCAGCGGTCAGTGTTTGTTTAAGACCACTGTCACTTGGTCAACCCAAAATGTTACTTCCGCTGTCGTGGAAGTTACCGATACTTTGGATAATGTTACCAATGTAGTTGGTTACAACTTAAATGACACAACCTCTGATACTGCTTGGATGAACCCAAACAGAACTTACAGATTTACTCTATACAACACATCAAACGGTAAAACCAAGTTGGCTCATGCCGATGTGGTTACCGGTAGCTGTGATATTACGCCTTCTCCGGTAATTAATGTTCCTGCCGGCCAAATTTCAGCCACCGCGGCTGTTAAAGTCAGCGGCCAGTGTTTGTTTAAGACCACTGTCACTTGGTCAACCCAAAATGTTACTTCCGCTGTTGTGGAAGTTACCGATACTTTGGATAACGTTACCAATGTAGTTGGTTACAACTTAAATGACACAACCTCTGATACTGCTTGGATGAACCCAAACAGAACTTACAGATTTACTCTATACAACACATCAAACGGTAAAACCAAGTTGGCTCATGCCGATGTGGTTACCGGTAGCTGTGATATTACTCCTCCGGTTTGTGTTGTAAATACCAATTATTTCTTAAACGCCGCAACTCCTGTTAAGCAAGGCTCTTACTACTCAGTTAAACTGACATGGGGTTCTGACGGAAACAATCAAATTAAAATCACCCAGGTAAATTCCAATGGTACGGAAACCGTGTTAACTACCGGTGCTAAAACCGGCAGCTTTACCACTTCTGCTAACTTACAAGCTGGAAATACGTATACATTCAAAATGTATGACGTTAATCCGGATTGTGGCAAGTTTTTAACTTCCACCCAAGTTGTTATTCAGTCCAGCCCTTCCCAATTGGTGTGTTCCGCTGACAGCTCTTCTTATAACATTGGCCAGCAAGCTACCTTCAGGGCAACCGGTGGCACCGCCCCTTATAATTGGACTGGGAATGGCCAGTCGTTTACCGGCAGTGTATTTGGTACTACCTACACCACTGGTGGTAATAAAAATGTTACTGTCTTTAGTAACGATGGACAGACCGCAAATTGCAGCACTTACATTAATGAACCAGTTGTAGAAAAAGGCATCGTCGGTTTGATTAAAGAAGTAAAAAATATCACCGGCAACGAAACTGCTTTTTCCCATACAACTTCAGCAAAGCAAAATGATGTTGTGGAATATAGAATCAAGGTTTCTGCAGGCAGTTCAATTAACTTGAAAAATGTTGTGGTGACCGATACTTTTGCTTCCGGGCTGTCTTACGTGGAAGGTTCGTTAAAAGTTGACGGACAATCTCATGCAAGCGGTTTAACTTCCGGTGGCTTAACTTTTGCTTCTGTGAGTCAAACCCCATTGGTTATTAC
>JBBAAG010000153.1 GCA_041658405.1 Elusimicrobiota bacterium | reverse complement strand
CTTAAGGATATTTATAATAACGCAAAAATATCGCCTACGGAAACACATTTTGAAAATTACGGGGACGGCAGTTCATGGCTTTGGGATTCTGCTACCAGGACCACAGCGGCAATACTGCAGGCATTGCTCGAGGTTAAAGGGAAATATCCGCATTCTGAAAATGTTGTGAAATGGCTTGTAGGTGAACGAAAACATGGTTGTTGGCGGACTACACAGGAAAATATGTATGTACTTTACGCTTTTAACGAATACGTTAAGGTTTATGAAAAAGAAAAGCCGGACTTCACAGCAAAAGTGTTGATTGAAGGAAAAGAAGTTATTAACGCTATGTTCCGTGGGCGTAGCCTGAAACCTGTGAACACTAAACTCGCGGTAGAACCGTACAAACGTGACGAGTTGCTGCCCGTAACGTTTGAAAAAACCGGAACAGGAAGGTTGTACTACGATTTTCGAATGATATATTCTCCTAAAGGAGTTTTACCTGCGCGGGAGGAAGGAATGGGGCTTACAAAAACCGTTACACCGTTTAATTCATACCAAGTAATGGATAGTACATACGCGTTGTCCGGCAGGTATAAAGTAACGTTAAAAGTTAAGACCAAACAAGAACGCCGGTTCGTGGTTATTGACGATCCAGTCCCTGCAGGATTTGAAGTAGTTAACCTTACGTTAGCAACGGAAAGCCAGGAGGAACGTTCCCAAGTAGAAGCAGAGAATAATAATAATTACAGGTACTGGGGTACGTTTGACCATTGGGAGTGTTATGACGATAAAGTTATGGTATTTGCCAACTGGCTGCAACCAGGCGAACATACGTATTCTTATCTTATACAAGCTGTTACTGCAGGCGAATTCTTTGCACCGCCTGCGAAAGTCGAAGAAATGTATACACCGGAAGTTTTTGGCAGGACAGGACAAAAAAATGTTGTTGTCAGGTAACGATATATGAAAAAGTATGTGATAAGCACTGCTATTCTGGTACTGATTACCGGTTGTTATATCGTGTGTTCCAGAATAGAGAACAGCAGTTTTACGTCTAAACGCATATATGATAGAAACATGATACTTATGCGGGAAATATGCGCGTCGGAATACGGTACGGCATACCCAATAAAACTTAGTGAACTACCGCGATATTTTATTGACGCGGTAATTGTAACGGAAGATAAACGGTTCTATTCGCATATCGGGCTCGACATTCTTGCGGTACTACGCGCGATAAAACAGAATATATATGCTCACCGGGTTATCTCCGGCGGGTCGACAATTACACAACAGCTGGTAAGAAATATGTACCATTATCCCAGGACGGTACCGGCAAAAGTGGTGGAAACCGTTCGTGCGGTATGTATAGAAATCAGGTATTCAAAAGCCAGGATTTTGGAAGAATATTTGAACAGGATACCGTATGGTAACGGCGCGTACGGCGTTGAATCCGCTGCACGGTTATATTTTGGTAAACCAGCAAAAGATTTGTCTTTAGCGGAAAGCGCGTTTTTGTGCGCGATTCCTGCGTCGAACAAGTTGTTTAATCCGTACAAAAAACGCAATGCTGTTTTTACCCGCCAACGTTACGTGCTTGCACAGTTGTACCGCACAAAAAAAATTTCTGAGACGGAATACAATATCGCAGGTAAAGAAAAGTTGGTGTTATACCTTAAAGAACAAAAGTTTATTGCACCGCATTTTTGTAATTGGGTACTTGAGAAATACAAAAACTCTGTACCTGATGAAATTATTACTACGCTGGATTGTGATATACAGAACAAAACAGAGTTTATTGTGAAAAACCATATTGCGCGCTTAAAAAACGCTAATGTCAATAACGCAGCGGTAGTAGTAGTTGAGAATACCACGCGTGATGTCATTGCGCTGGTCGGGTCATCAGATTTTTTTGATGAACTTAATTCCGGCCAGGTAAACGGTGCGTTGGCGTTAAGGCAGCCCGGGTCAGCAATAAAACCGTTTGTCTACGGCCTGGCGTTTGAACAGGGCAATACTCCGGCGGATACTATTTCGGATATAGATTCTAGTATTAGAATAAACGAGAACAGTTTTTTTAATCCCCAGAATTATGATAAAAAATATCACGGGCCGGTACGGTTGCGTACCGCACTAGCGTGTTCATACAACATTGCTACCACCAATCTTGCTGCTATGTTCGGGACCGAAGCGTTACTTGAAGTGTTACATCGTGCGAGATTCGATAGTTTGAAAAACGATGCAAAGTTTTACGGGCCCGGCCTGTGTTTAGGTACGGGCGAAGTGACATTAGCCGAGCTTGCACGGGCATACTGTGCGTTAGCTATGGGCGGTAGGGTTAAAGAACTGCGGATACTGAAAAATGAACCAAGCCAGGAGATGGGCCGTGTTTTTAAACCGGAAACCGCGTATTTGCTTACTGACATATTATCTGATAATAACGCACGGGAACCAGCGTTTGGCGAGTTCTCGTCATTAAACTTACCGTTTGATTGTGCTGTAAAAACCGGTACTTCAAAAAATTTTCGGGACAACTGGACCGTAGGATATACTCCGCGGTACACCGTTGCTGTATGGG
>JBBAAG010000152.1 GCA_041658405.1 Elusimicrobiota bacterium | reverse complement strand
GGGGGGAAAGATAGGTTTGATATGTGGTTCTCCGATTCGCCGGACCTAAAGTACTGGGGGAACAGCCATCTCGTAGCCGCGGTAGAACAGTTCCCGTTTGCTAACGACAAAATCGGTCCCGGCGCACCGCCAATTAAAACAAAAAAAGGATGGCTCGCAGTGATACATACAGTTGATCGTGACGATACGCGGGGAAAGCACGGGTGGGAGCCTAAATGGGTGAAACGCTACTGTGCAGGGCTTGTGTTGCTTGACCTCAACGAACCGTGGAAGATGATTGGGTACTCGCGGGAACCGTTAATTGCGCCGGAAGCGGAATACGAAGTATCCGGCGGGTTGCGTAATAACGTCATTTTTCCAGGAGGTATGGTGCTAGAAGATAACGGTGAAGTAAAAATTTATTATGGGTCAGCGGATACTGTTGAATGCCTCGCAACTGCGCATGTGGATGACCTGTTGTTGTTGTGTAAACCGTTATAACGAAAAGGTGGTACGTAGTGTTTTCTAATAAAAAAAGCTTGACTTTAATCTCATTCGTCGGGTTGACATCTTTTGCGCTGGTGTTCAACACGTTCATTGCCGGGTTGTACATTATCGGCCAGGATTTTGGGATAAAACCTGACCTCATGGGCGTAATCCTCGGGGTGTACTTCATAGGGTTCGCGATATCCTCATCGTTTAATAATAGCTGGAGTGAAAAGTTTGGGATAAAACCTGTTTTTATTGCGGGATATGCCGCTAACTTTTTGTGCTTACTAACCCTTCCGTCAGTGCAAATATTGCCACTGTTTTACCTGATAATGTTTATCATGGGGCTCGGGGGCGGGATTATGGAGTCCGCAACGACGACGTTAATGTTAAAACTGCATAGTGATAATACCCGCGGGATTGTGACGTTAAGCCAGGCATTTTTTTGTATCGGCGCGATCGCCGGAGGTTTTATCGCTGGTGTGGCGTTCGGTAACAACATTTCATGGCGGGTTGTGGTATACATCGTCGCGGGAGTTTCGTCCATAGGGTTGGTACTGCAAGGATTTGCGGATTACGGGATTGCAAAAACTGAACCCTCTGCTGGTGGTACGGAAGAAAAGATGAGCTTGCACGACTTTTTATCGCCGGTATTCATCGCGTTATGCGTATTATTGTTTATTTACGTATATTACGAAACAGCTATAGCAAGCTGGATACCGTACACTATGAAAAGTTATTTCGGGACGACAGAACCGGTACCGCAGTGGACACTTTCCGGGTTTTGGGTGATGATGATCATCGGGAGGTTGTTACTAACCAAAGTGCCCGAACAATGGAATTCAATCACTATGATAACCATTCTTTACGGTGTGTTAGTACCAATAACACTGTTGTTATTGTTTGTAAAAAACTCGGGTGCAGCGGTAGTGTTATACCTCATGTTCGGCGGTGCCTGCGCGGTTATTTGGCCGTTAATCGTTGCGGTTATAGGGAGTATATTCAAAAAAAATACGGGTACGTTTGTGGGGTTAGCGATTGCTGCGGGTGCGACCGGCGCGGGGTTAGCGCCAATACTCTCAGGGATTACGATTGAAAACTGGGGTGTAGTGCCGCATTTTATCGTTGTTGGGGTGATGATAGTACTGTCTTTCCTTATAACACTGAAATTGAAAAACAAGATTAAAGCGTAAAACTTAGGAGCGGGGAGGGGACGAGGTTGACTTAGTTCACTTACAGTTTTTGAGGGAGGTTCGATCCCCCTCACCTCCATTTTTTCTTCCGTCGTGAACAATTCCTGTTTTGACATACCACAAATATTTGGTAGAATAATAAATATGTTAAAGATTATATTCATATTTTTGATCATCTTACTACCAAATACTGCGTTTTCAGAATCTATTATGGTTGAACCAACCCAGGGTGTAGATATAACAGCTCTTCAATGTTTCAATAAAGGGAACGGATCAATTGAATTAGAATTGTATAATGAGGCAATAGAAAATTATACAAAAGCCATTAACATAGATCCAAAGTATGCAGATGCATATTATTCCCGAGGGTGGGTCTATGGGATCAAAGGATTGGTTGACAAACAGATTGAAGATTACTCAAAAGTTATCGAGATAAATCCAAAACATCCAGAAGCATACAACAATCGAGGAATTATTTATGGAAAAAAAGGATTATTTGAAAAGGCAATAACAGATTTTACAAAGGCAATAGAACTAAATCCAAAGTACGAGGATGCTTATAATAACCGTGGTATTGTTTATATTAGGAAAAGACTATTTGATAAAGCAATTGATGATTACACAAAAGCTATCGAGATGAATCCAAGATTTGCTCAAACGTATTATAATAGAGGAAACGCTTATGACGAAATGAAGTTATTTGACAAAGCAATTGAGGATTATACAAAGGCAATAAGAATACAACCTAAATTAGAACAAGCGTACTTCAATCGAGGTAATAGCTATAGAGAAAGAAGGATATTTGATAAAGCTATTAAGGATTATTCAAAAGCAATACAAATAGATCCCCAAAATGCTGAAGCATACAGTAATAGGGGGTATGTATTAGAAAACAAAGGATTATTTGATAAAGCTATTAAGGATTATTCAAAAGCAATACCGGAGTTTTTCAGCGAGTTTGACCTCACTCAGACAATATAGCAACTTCTTTTAACTCTTGTAAAGCCCCTCCTTTAGACTTAAGTTTCCATGCGGCATGCCGCATAACGCGTGCTGCGCGTAAAT
>JBBAAG010000151.1 GCA_041658405.1 Elusimicrobiota bacterium | reverse complement strand
ACGCTTGCAGTGTTTGGGAATAACCTTGTAAATCCACAGTTTGTTCAAATAGGGTTAAACTCTGCATCTACGTATTACTATAAAGTCCAGGCGTTTAATGAAAACGGAGTAGCGACTTCCTACGACGTGATGGTTGCAACGATAACGCTCGACGGTGTTGAGCCGACGGTCGGGATAATGTCACCGGTAAACGGTTCTAATAAAAACAGTGTAACGTTGATCTACGGTACTGCGGCGGATAATGTTATGGTATCGACCGTGTCTTTGAGGATACACGATATTACGGTGAATAAAAACTGGACTGGTACTCAATGGCTCGTAGACGACGCGTGGCGGTTTGCCGGGATTTATCCGTCCTCGTGGACCTACCCGTCGGGAAGCGACAGCGTTCCTGCATGGCTCGACGGTAATACGTACAGTGTTGAAGCGCAGGCGGTGGACAGCGCGGGGAATTTGTCAGTAAGTTACTCGACAATAAACTTCCTGTATGACGTTTCGTTACCAACTTCAGTGGTAACATATCCTGTCCATGGAGCTGTTATCGGCGCGCTTACTACCATCAGCGGTACTGCAACGGATAGTCTTACAAACATTACAAAAGTGGAACTCAGCGTGTATAACCACACGAACAACAAATACTGGGATGGCGCGGCGTTTAATAATACAGAAATCAAGTGGTCTACGGCAACGATCTACAACGTTGTTGATGCCACGTCGTACTGGCGGTATACCGACATTACTTCGGAAGATCTTACTACGCACACCACCTACTGGATAGCATCCCGCGCGTACGACAATACTGGCAATATCGAATTATCGACGGTATGGTCAAGCACAGTGACGTTTGAGGATTTAACCGCGCCGTCAGCGGTGACCGACCTCGTTGGTACGCCGGTATACGAACGCGGTGCAAAGCTTGTATGGACCGCTCCTGGCGACGACGAGAACCAGGGTGATCTCAACGGGAAGTACAGAATTGATTACAATACAAACTCGGGCTACGGGTGGACGTATAACACGTACAAAACTGAAATAACAACCAGCGTTGCGCAGGGAACAATATGTAAAGTGATACTTACCGACATCCCGACGGATGCAACGTACTATTTCCAGATATGGTCGCAGGACGACAGCGGGAACTGGGCGGAACTTTCATCCCAGGCAACTGTGTATGTTACAAACATATACACCCACGTATGGGACGGCAGCGGGGCAACGAATAACGCGGCGGAAGCTGCGAACTGGTTATACGACGTGGCGCCGTCTACCGGCGACTCTGTGATTTTTAATAGCGATAGTAATACAAAATATTGCCGGTGGGACCTCGTAGTAACATTATCGTCGTTTACAATGGATGTCGGGTTCTCAACGGCGGTCGTGTTAAACTCAAGCCTGACCGTAGTAAACGATTTTGTAATCTCCGGCGGGACGCTGACATATCTCGGTGGGCATAATCTGTATATAGGCAGTGACTGGGTACAAACCGGCGGGTATTTTGAATTCTGGCGTTCCGGCGGGTCTAACGTAACCTGTTTCAACGGGACAACCCCGCAGACAATAACGATGCTTAACAACAGCATGTTCGGCGACGTTTGGATAACCCAGGGCGCTACGGTAACGGCTAACAGCAACCTGATCATGGGTTCTGTAAGCAAATATGATAACTTAGATGGAAGATTGAACCTTGGGAACGGGTACTGCCACTCGATATTTAACCATAACTCGCAACAAACAGGCGGCGAAATTTCGTCCACTGGTATCCTCGATATCGGGAACTCGACGTTAACAATTACCTGCGCGGGAGATTGGTTTAACGTTAACGGAACGATATTGATGACCAACGGCGACGGGAGGATAGAGTTAAAAAGTTCCGCTCTGCTTGGTTGTGGTGGTAAGTTTTACGCGGATTCCCCGCAGGACGTTATCACAAGCACCGCGCCGGGCGAACTGCTTGGCACGTTTGCGACGGATGGCGTGAACGACGGCGGTATCAATGTTACCGGGTTGACGATGAAGTCTGTAGTCCTGGAGTTTGATAACAGTTATTCCTCAAACGTTGCGGTGTCAAACGTGCAATTTGTAAACTTCCCGCCAAACAATTACGGTATATGGCTTGACGGCGGGACGAGTTATCCGGGTACTATGCGCGGCGTGTATAGTTTCAACAATTTTTATTTCGATAACTCTGTCACGACAAATGTGTATGTAGACTCCGCGTTATCGGTACACCTTGCGACGATTACGTTTACCAACTCGTCCGGTGCAAAAGCCAGCCCGCAGTACGAAGTTGACCCGAATAATGTGGTGTTCTGGTCCACACCACCCGCAGTGTCGAACCTGTACGCAGTAACTCGCGGGACTGGCTCAGTTGAATGGAACTGGACCGACGTATCAAAAGACGAGAAGTATTACCGGTTACGTAAAAACACGGATGAACTGGTTACGGAACTGCCGTGGAATACTACATATTATACTGAAGCAAGTTTAAGTGCGAATACTACATACTACCGCAAGGTTGAAGCGTATAATGTTTTGGGTACTAGTGTTACTAATACAATATCTGGGGTAACCTATGCCCGGCCGCCAGTAAATACATACGTATCCGCACGGACATCCTATAGTGTTACTATAGACTGGTCGCCAAACGATAACCCGGGCTATACTCGCTGGGGCGTTATCGGATCAACTGACGGGTTTGTGACAAGCACCACAACGCTTGCAGTGTTTGGGAATAACCTTGTAAATCCACAGTTTGTTCAAATAGGG
>JBBAAG010000150.1 GCA_041658405.1 Elusimicrobiota bacterium | reverse complement strand
TATCGTAGTGGTACGTATGCGTGTATTCGCGTTCGTTGGTGAATGACTCAATTTTGTTGAACGTACTATCGTATGTGTAGAGCGTCGTCCCTGCGGGTGTGGTCATTGAGGACACATTACCGTCGTAGTCGTAGCTTGTGTTATTCATCACTTATGATACCATTTGTTTCCCAACGCCAATCCTATTATCAAAAACAACATACCCAGAGGTATCCCATCGATATTCCGAGAAAACCACATACTCAAACCAATGATAAAAGTAACTAGTAATAGCTTAAAAAATAAACTCATTTTCTGTCTACCTTCTATTTATTATTTTCAATTAATTTTATGTAATTCTGTGATATATAATCGTAGATAATGTCATAGAAAGGTTGTGCATAAGGATTAACTCTATTACTTGTAATTGCTCCCAATGTATCAAGCATAGATTTTATTACAGGTTTATCCGAATACAACATTGTTTGAGTTACATCAGACCCCATTGCTATTCCTCCAAAAATAATTGTTCCTACTTCTATCCCTGATAATAAACTAATAAATGCTGCACCTCGTGAATAATATGATAAATTATTTAAGAAAGTCTCTCCGCTAAAACTTGTTTGTTGTGCCTGGTTCTGAGAAGAACCTATATTTAGTGAAACAGGTGGAATAGGATTTTTGTAGCAAGCATTTCCCGGGTCAGACGAAAATGTTTTACATTTATTTGCAAGGTCTGCTTCTCTTCTTTTTCTATCTGCTTCTTCAACTTTTGCCTGTTCTGCTTCATCATAGTAAATTTCATCAACAGGACGGTTTGTATCATACTGGTCGTTCATCATCTGTGTAGTACCGGCATAATCAAATTTAACTTCTACCTTGTACCCACGCTGAACCTCATCCTCTTGCAGAGCGCCGTTTATATCGCTCTCCAATGAATATTGACTTTCATCTATTTGTTGTTGTAATCCTTCCCACCCTGAATCATAATCCAATGGGTCAAGCCCCTTCGGGTCGATGAGATTGAGCGGGTTGTTACGGCAGTATACGTATTTATTGAAAGACACAGAGTCACTCATATCAGTGACGGGGTCTCGAGAAATGAACCGTCCGATAAACGAGTCATAATACCTCGCACCCATGAGTGACAGGCCGGTATCATCGCTACGAACACCAAGAGAACCAATAAACCCGTAAATAGCTGCCGTGCCACTGCTATCTAAGATATTTCCAAACGGGTCGTATTTATAGGTCCCTGTAATATTCCCACTTCCATCAGTCACCGCTGCTACGCTCCCCAGCCCGTCACAGTGATAGTAGTTAGTTGTGATTATGTTTCCGCCAAGAGATTGGACGGAACACACCATTTCGTTCCCGGGCCAAACATACACATAGCGTGTTACAGTATCCCCGTTGATTTCATAAATGTTGTTGCATTGCAGAGCGTCGTAGATACAGTATTGTGTCTCTGTCGGACTACTTTCGTTGACTTTGTATTTTTCCACTGACATTCTTTTCCCTGCGTGGTTGTAGATATATTTTTGGTAACTTCCGTTGGGGAATATTAGCTTGTTAAGCCTATTCTCATAATCATATTCATACGAAGTGGTTTTATCGTTCTCTATTTTTTCTGTCATATTCCCATTACCGTCGTAGCCATAACTCAACGCTGTATACGTACTCTTATACGCCGATACCCCTACCATAATACTCCCTGTGGTGTCAGATAAGTCATAGTTATCTGTATCTCCCGTCCCACCATTTAACGCGGTACACTGTACTTGTGCACCAGTCAGTTCATTCCCTGCGTTGTACTGGTACGCTGCGTTCCCGCCCCAGTCGGTGTATGTTGTGCGGTTACCCGCATCATCGTAATTGTACGTTTGTGTAACAACCGGGCTGCCCGGATACGTAACTTCTTTTAACTGATAAATATCATCATACCCATATCCCGCAGTACCGTCAATAGTTTGTATTGACGTTTTCATCCCGGCAAGGTTGTACCCGTAATGGAAGTACGGCATCCCGGACAGGTTACTGTCTATATTTTCTACCCAATTGTTAGCGTTGTAGGTATACGACGTTTCTATACCGTTAGGGAACGTTATTTTCTTGCGTGTACCAGTTTTGTAGTAATCAAAACTTAATGTTCCCGCATCCTCGTCCGTTAGATAGTCCAGCCGGTTAAGTTCGTCATACCAAAACTCCGTAACTTTATTATCGGGATAGGTTACTGTCTTACGGTTACCCACTGCGTCGTAGGTATGCGACAGGTTATACGTTTGGTTGGTAGACAAAAACTTTGTGGAAACGTTTGTCAGGCGGTTAAGCTCGTCATACCCGTACACGGTTTCAATATCCTGTGTCACTGCTTGGGTTGAGTTCCCCACTGCGTCGTACGAGTACGTAAAACTTGTACTGTTGGGATAGCGTACCTGCGTCAACCGGCTCGCGTTGTCGTAGTCGTAGTATATACTTTGGTTGTTCCCATCAACTTTGTAGTCAAGCAGAGCGCTTAGCCCGTCATATACATACTGCACATTCTTCCCCAGGGGATAATGTTCGTAAACCAACCTATTGAGCCCATCGTAGTCGTAGGTGGTAACGTTACCCTTAGCATCCGTAACTTTTTTGCGGTTGCCCACTCTGTCATAATCGTAGTACGTATATTTTAGGTTCGCGTCTTTGACTGACACCAGGCGGTTGAGGCAGTTATACCCGTACACCGTGTGTTTATCCATAGGGTCGGTTATCAGCGTACGGTTACCGGCTTTGTCATACTCATAATGCGTATGCCCTATTGGCGCGGTTTCAAGGATAAGCCGGTTAACTTCGTCATAGTCATAACTCGTAGTATTATTTTCCGCGTCCTTCACGGAC
>JBBAAG010000149.1 GCA_041658405.1 Elusimicrobiota bacterium | reverse complement strand
GCAACAGCACAGGCTAATTTGCAAGCGGCGCAAGCTAATTTTACAAGTGTTGATGGATGGTACCAAAACGAATGGAGTAAGTTGGAAGCAAGCACTGACCCATGGTATGAAGAGATGTCGGAATCGGACCCTACCAAGACAAATCGCGATGTAAGGAAAGCGGATTTAGTAGCGGTCAGACAGAAGGCCATGGATGAATTGGCTGCGGCTGAAGCTGTTTACAATCAAGCAAAGGCGGAAGCGGATTTAATTGCCCAGCAGAATCAAGGGCCTAAAGTTAATGACGAGAGAACCAACCCCGAAGGTTTTATTGAAGTTTTTGATGGTAGTAACTGGACATTAAAAGACGGCCAAAAGAGGCTCATTTTGGGGAAAAATTATATATCTCAAAACGGAATTTGGGCAGAGTTGCAAGAAGTAGGAGGCGGAGTTGTAACTCATACTTATACCATCACCACCGGAGCCCCCAGTATGTCTGTAACCCAAGGCACAACGGGCGGTATGACTTTTGGAGTTATTGATGAAGCCGGCCAAGGGGTGAGTGTAACTGACTCTGATTTTACTGTAAGTTCATCAAATAATTCAGTGGCCAGTGTGGTTATATATAATGGACAAGTGGCAATCCAGGGAAATTCTGGTGGCAATGCCACTGTTACGATTAATTACAAAGGAGTGTCTACAACTTTTGGTGTGACTGTAACTCCTGTTGAAACTCCTGTTGAAACTCCTCCGGTTATAGCAACCGGATACAATTTATCTGTTTTGCCGGGAAGTTTAAATAATTTGGATGTTTACCTGGTTGCGGCCAACGGGGGAGTGCAGCAACACTATTTCGCTTATGTTAACGGTTTGGGCAATTTAGCCGTCACTATGGATGGTCAAATTTATAATGACCAAGGCCAGAATATTACAGGAGAATTTTCACCGGCTGATGCTCAGTCCTTAGTGAGTGCATTTAACGATCCGACAAAATTAAAAAATCCTGCGAGTACTCCTGAGAGTACTCCACCGATTGCTAGTGCTGTGACAATTGCTTTTACCAAAACTGACGGAACCTCGGCCTCCAGTTTAAAAGCCGGAGAGAGTTGGAAAATTACCATCACCGGTGCGAAAGCTAATGCCCGAGTAACCGCGCAAACTACACAAATTACCGCAGACGGTCAAACAATTACAGGCGAGCGGGCGTTTGATGAGATTACTGATGGTAACGGCAGTTTAACAATTACAGATACGGCTTTGGCCGACCATGTTGGTACTTGGAGCATGCAAATTAAAGTTGACGGCCAGGATGTTGGAAGTGTTATTACTTTTACAGTATTAGCTCCAGAAGTAACGGAAATTGGAGCGCAAGCAACTTTAGTATTTCAAAAATCCGGCAATGTTAATGCCACGGGTTTGGGAATAGGAGAATCTTGGGCGGTAAGCATAACGGGCGCAAAAGAAGGCGCTCAAGTTACGGCACAGACTAGGCAAACTACATTGGACGGAAAAGTAGTTACCGGTTCACGCGTTATTGGTAATATTGATTCTCAAGGAAAGCTATTGTTTAGAGATACCGTAACCGAAGCTCATTTGGGAACGTGGCAAGTTGATTTTATGGTAGATGGAGTAAAAATTGGCGCCACACAGGAATTTAGAGTGGTGTACGGATTGCCGATTAACCAACAGACAAATACATTTAATGCCGGCTGGGCAATGGATGCAGGCGGAAGATTTTATAACACAGAGTTGGGGCTTTATTCCAATGCCGACGGCAGTGTGCAAATGAAGACCACGAATACTGATTTATTTGACGAAGCTGTTATCAAACACGCTTTGGGAATAACCAGTAATACGGCGGTGTTTATGAGAAACGTGTATGTATATGACGGATGGTTTTTAAACCCCGATGGTACGAGTGGGAGAATTCTGCCAAACCCGGTAAATCCGGATTTTCATGCAACACTGGAAGTTGCAAATAGGCTTGCTACTTTGCTTGGCGGGACAGTAAAGGCTGTTTATTGGGGTACCGGTGGCGGGCCGATGGTTCAGGTAATCGGAGATAAAAAACCGACAAGTGAAGCAGATCTTGCACCAACCTATATGATTAAAATTGGCAATTATGAGGTAAATGCCGGACTTGTAGCTAAACAGCTTTTGTTTAATGCCTATAACTCCAGTAGTACGTCGGTTGATAGTGTTATTAAATCAGTATTGGCCGATGCTGCCGCTTATAATAGCAGTGGCGTTACTTCCCAATCCGGTTTTGTTGAAGTAGATAATCCTACGGCTAATAGTACAGCTAGCGATGGCCAAGTAGCAACCGTTACTGGCGCGGTAGTGGGGGCTCCGACTTCCACAGTAACTACACCAGTGGCTTCCACAGTAACTCCTGACGCCATAAAAAATATTATTTCTCAATTCAAAGGCACTCCGCCAGTTGTTACTGACAGTAGTTTTATCCAAAATTTAAAAATGGTGGATATTTATGGTCATAGCGAACCTGTAAATTCATCGCACTATGCCACTTTGGAAGCGGCAGAGGCTATGGCAACATATTTGGGAGGGACAGTCGGACAAATAGACAATAGCAGTCCATTTTCCAAGGTGGTGGACGCAAGCGGTAAAACCATTGTTCAATATACGATTGTTATAGGAAATTATTCAGGCAACGCAGGATTAATACTAAATACTTATAAAAATAATTCTAAAGCTCAAGCTGACTCCATGATAGCTACGGAAATTTTAATGGCAAATAGCCCCGAAATTTATGCCAGCCTTTACGGATCCGTTAATACCGGGACAGTAACCCCGCCTGCCTCAACGGTTTTAGACGGTGATTCCGGAGTTGTTAATACAACTTTAACAATTGCCTCTGTAAT
>JBBAAG010000148.1 GCA_041658405.1 Elusimicrobiota bacterium | reverse complement strand
ACGCCCGATTGAAGTCATCGCAACTGGTGTAGTTGAACGCCAGCCTGTGAATGTTCCACTGCAGACAGGTATTAAAGTTATTGACTCTGTAATCCCGATTGGCCGCGGGCAACGCGAACTCATTATTGGCGACCGGCAGATAGGCAAAACCGCAATTGCGATAGATACTATAATAAACCAAAAAAATGAACATAACCGCCCGATCTGTGTATATGTTGCTATTGGACAAAAACAGTCAACAATCGCGGAAGTAGTACAAACCCTTACTGATAACGGTGCGATGGAGTACACAATCGTAGTTGCAGCATCCGCCAGTGACCCCGCGCCGTTATTATACATTGCGCCGTATTCCGGCTGCGCTATGGCTGAAGAATTTATGTGGCAAGGAAAAGACGTCCTCATAATTTATGACGACTTATCTAAACACGCAACTGCCTACCGGCAATTATCATTATTACTCCGCCGTCCTCCGGGCCGTGAAGCATATCCCGGTGACGTTTTTTATCTGCATTCACGTTTACTTGAACGCGCATGTAAGCTATCAAAAGAAAACGGTGGCGGGTCTATAACAGCATTGCCAATAATTGAAACCCAAGCCGGCGATATTTCGGCGTATATCCCAACGAATGTTATCTCAATCACTGACGGCCAGATATACCTTGAAAACAACCTGTTTTTTTCCGGTATCCGCCCGGCGGTAAACATCGGGCTTTCAGTCTCACGTGTGGGAGGTAAAGCGCAGATAAAAGCTATGCGCCAGGTAGCGGGACAGTTAAAGATGGACATTGCGCAGTATAACGCTCTAGCTGCATTTGCGCAGTTCAGCAGTGACCTTGACAAAACATCAAAAGCACAGATTGCCCGCGGGCAGAGAATGGTAGAAGTACTGAAACAAAAACAGTATTCGCCATTACCTGTAGAAAAACAAATTATTACTATCTACTGCGGCACACATGGCATGCTTGATGACATACCGGCAGAATATATTTGTGAATTTGAAGAAAAACTATTTGCATTCATTGAGAAAGGCCATATTGAATTATTGAATGAACTAAAACAAAAACATGAGTTAACCAATGATATAGAAACTAAACTCAAAGATATTATCGCTAAGTTTAAGGAAACAAATAATTCTTTTAACACAGCGGCAAACCCGCCGGTGTTATAATTTATTGGAATAATTTAAGGAATAAGTAAATACTATGCCGTCATTACGAACCATACGTAATAAGATAAAGACTATTAAGTCAACGCAGCAAATAACGCGTGCGATGAAGATGGTTGCCACAGCGCGCCTTACCCGTGCGCAAGGGCGTATCATTGACGCACGCCCGTTTGCTACG
The DNA here is from genome assembly GCA_041658405.1 of Elusimicrobiota bacterium. Classification (NCBI taxonomy): domain Bacteria; kingdom Pseudomonadati; phylum Elusimicrobiota; species Elusimicrobiota bacterium. The sequence goes on along the minus strand of JBBAAG010000148.1, from coordinate 1,618 downwards.
CGGCTGGAAGGTTTGATAACAGAATTTTCAACTGAACTTGCGCATACAGATGCTGAGTACGATCTTCATCCATTACAAGTAAACCATGTTTCTGATAATCACGGTATTGTATTATTAACCTCGGATAAAGGTTTATGCGGGGCTTTTAATACCAATATACTACGATACACCCTGGAATTCATAAAAACACATCCTAATACCACAATGTTTGTTGCAGGGAAAAAAGGTAGGGATTTTTGTAAACGTTATGAAATCAAGATCAGTAAGGAATACACGAGCTTGTTTAATAATATAAGTTATGTCCATGCAGAAAGTATCGGTACTGATGTAATAGATTTTTATAATAATACAAAACCAAAATCTGTATTAGTCATCCACCAGAGGTTTAAATCTATTCTTCAACAAGAACTTAAGTCGTTACAGCTGCTGCCATTACAAAATTTTTTAGTTGACCAAAACACAAAAAAACCGGAATACCAGTCAAACTACATTTTTGAACCTGGCAAACGCGAATTACTGAACTCATTATTCCCAAGATACATCAAAGCACAGATTTATCGCGCGTTACTAGAATCCTTCGCAGCGGAACAAGCAGCAAGAATGACCGCTATGGATAACGCTACAAATAACGCTGAGGATTTGATTGACCAGATGACCTTGGAGGTCAATAAACTCCGCCAGGCAAGTATCACCCGTGAACTTGCCGATATTGTTGGTACTGCGGATGCCATTAGGTAATTAATTAAATAATTGTTTATAGAAAGGTAGTATTTTAAAAAAAACTAACATGAACAACGGTAAAATCGTGCAGATAATCGGCCCGGTGATTGACGTAGAGTTTTCTAATGAAAACATCCCGTCGATACGTAACGCACTGAATGTTAAACGTAAAGAACCAAACGCAGCAAAACTTGTGCTTGAAGTCGCACAGCATATCGGCGATAATACTGTCCGCACAATTGCGTTAGGCCCTACGGAAGGCCTTGCCCGCGGGCTCGAGGTAGAAGATACCGGCGGGCCGATAACTGTACCGGTAGGAAAACCCTGCCTTGGCCGCCTGATAAACCTTCTTGGTGAGCCCATAGACCATCTTGGCGAGTTAAAAACCGATACGCGGTTACCCATACACCGTCAAGCACCTAAATTTGTTGAGCAGGAAACTAAACAACAAATTTTTGAGACCGGCATAAAAGTTATTGACCTTCTTGAACCTTACAAAAAAGGCGGGAAAGTTGGCTTATTCGGAGGTGCGGGTGTCGGGAAAACAGTTATTATTATGGAACTCATACATAACGTTGCAACGCATCACGGCGGGGTTTCAATCTTCGGCGGTGTTGGTGAACGCACACGTGAAGGCAACGACTTATGGCTAGACATGAAAGAATCAAAAGTGCTGGATAAAACAGTGCTGGTATACGGACAGATGAACGAACCGCCAGGGGCGAGGTTACGTGTAGCATTATCCGCGCTAACACAAGCGGAATACTTCCGTGACCATGAAGGACAGGATGTTTTACTTTTTGTAGACAATATTTTTAGGTACGTCCTTGCCGGAGCTGAAGTATCAGCATTACTTGGCCGTATGCCGTCCGCTGTGGGATACCAGCCAACGCTTGGT
>JBBAAG010000147.1 GCA_041658405.1 Elusimicrobiota bacterium | reverse complement strand
TACGTATTGCCTGGGATACCGTAGCTGACGGGATGTACCTATTCCCCTGGGATGCTGCATGGACACTGCGGAGGTTTGGGTCGCGTAGATTGTACCCGCACGGATGGGATGGGTTTACGTTAAGCGGCCGTGTTGCTACGTCACCCAGCTGGAAATCAACGCGCCGTGCGGTATTTATGACAACAGAGACTGAGAAACTACATCCATGGTTTTATGAAGATTTGGCATTACGCATGGATCTCGCTGCGGATAAGTTTGAGAGTGCTGCTGTGATGTTTGAAGATCTTAGCTTGCGTGTACCGGTAAAATTTAAGGCTGATGTTCTTCTGTGGTCACGTGATACCGGGCAACTAGGAATTATTACCCGTGATTGGCAGTACCATATGCAGGAAACATTGGTGGCGTATAATATCCGCCGTGTATTGGATACAGGGGAGGCAGTACCGGAAGAATGGTATCAGCGGTTACGCGGGTTTCTCATAAAAGACAGGGATAACCGCAAAAAACTTGGGGCTATTACAAATGAAAAAGTAGAGCCTATTGATGGGATAATCAGTGAGTACGATACCAGCCCTGCGGAGTGGGTACATAAGTATTTAAATATAGAATTTGGGAGTTAAAAAATTGTTTATGGCAAAAAAAGTGTCCACAAAAAAAGTTGTTACCCTCAACCATAACCTTGAGTCCGGGTTTGTAAACATTACATTCAGTAAATTGAAGATTAGCTGTTACGGCGGGAAGGTTACATTTTCAAAGGATAATGGGAAGACATACAATAATTGCGCGGTATACCCTGCGGAATACGGCGATACCAGTGTGCTTTATCATTCGTTATGGTCATGGAATGAAGCCGTAAATTATGGGAATGTAAAGTTCAACGGTAAACCTACCCCGCTTAACTGGAACCTATTTTTTGACTCAATGCACACGTATTCCGGTGAAGTTCTGGTTCGGGTTGAGTTAATCACCATATCCGGTATAGAAGTTATGGAACAAAAAGTTGTGTTAACCCCCTCAAAAACTGTGTACTTCACTGACTGGAAGAAGGTTATCCCGTCAGGTACGCCGTGGATAGTACCGGGTACATGTTTAGCGGTGGATAAGAACAAAATTGTTGGTACCAAACCATTTGAACCCGTAAAAATCCGGTTAGGTGTTGAGGGTAGGTACAGAATATTTTTTGGCCTCCCAAACGGCAATATGCGGCTATCCACAAAATTATCAGGGGATAAGGCATTGCACCCGTTCAACATAGCGGGTAGCCGTCTTGAGTACAACCATAAGGTTAAGAAAGAAGTGTTTTTCCGGGAAGCTGACTTAACAAAAGAGACAGTGTTGGAGTTAAACATGATCCCGCATGGCGTACGGAATCCGGATATCTGCGGGTTTGGTAAGTTAGCATACCTAAAACTTGTTCCCGTGGTTAAACATACAAAGAGTACTAAAAAGTTTGGGTGGCAAACCAAAAAGTTGGCAGTATATTTCGAACCATTTTCCTGGGCGTATATGTACGGGTTGACAACACGGGTTGAACTTGACGATATAATTGCGCAGTTTAAGTCTATCGGTGTCGATGAGGTGCATACACAGGTTATGCGGTTCGGGACAAAGTCGCTGCATAAAAGCAAAATCCTTGAAGCTAATGTTGATATTCCGCCAATAGGGGATGACCATCGCGGGTCGCCCGGGCCAGTGGAGATGCGTAAGTCGTTGGATATACTTAAAGACACAATTGAGTCCTGTAATTCCGCTGGGTTGATGCATTACACAAATATCGGGCTGACAAACTGTTATCCCGGCACGCCGGGGGAGGATAAGTTTTCACGTGAACACCCGGAGTACCGCACAAAAAATATTTTGAGGTATAACCGTCCTGAGACAATTAATTATGCTGCGAGTATTGTTAATGAAATCGTGGAGGATTATGATACCCCAGGATTTTCAATTGATTGTTTGCGGTATCCGTATTACCATACAGAATCTGAACTCATCGCGTTGTTTGAACGTATAATTGATGTCCTGGAAATCCAGGGGAAGAAGAGAGGTAAAAAAGTGCCGTTTGCCTTGCGTATCCCCGAAGGTGATATCACGTATTACCGTGCACTCTGGCATTTTGTTAAATCCGGGAAAATAGAGTACGTAGTCCCGTCGTCAATACATACCCGCAAACCTATTTATTCACTAAAACCATACATTAAATGGCAGAAGTTTGGGTGTAAGGTTTATGGCCGTATTGACGGGTGGAAAGAGTTCGCGCATGACGGCGGGGTTTTCTTTAACCCAAAAGATATTAAAGAAGATATTGAACGTTATATGAAAGAAGGCGCGGATGGCGTGTTTGTATACCAGGCGGACCTTCATTTAGTGGATGCGTATACCAAGCATGCGATTGATAAGCGTAACTGGTAAAACAAATATTCAGGGGAGGATAAGTTTAGATGAAAATAAAGATTGTTAAGTTATTGGTATTACTCACACTTTTTGCGGGATTAACTTCCGGGTGCACAAAAAAAAAGGCGGTATTAACATTATTCACATGGACACCGCAGCCTGAGTATTTAGTGAATGAAGAACTGGTGAAGGAGTTCACTAAAAAGTATCCCAAGATTACGGTACAGATAATCAATGACGCAACTGCGAGGTCAATGGATAAACTACAGACAATGTTCGCTGCGGGTACGCCGCCGGATGTTATGTCAATCCACGGAGCGTACTATCCAGCGTTCGCCGCTAAAGGTGCGTTGTATGAACTTGATAAATTTATCGCAGCTGATCCGGGATTTCAACTAAAAGATTTTTATCCTGGCCTCATTAAGTCGTGTACCTATAACGGTAAATTGTACTCATTACCGCGGTACACATCGGTGTACGTATTGTTCTACAACAAAGACTTGTTTGATACCGCAAAACTGCAATATCCTGCGGAGAACTGGACCTGGGCGGAGTATCTTAGTATTGCAAAAAAACTTACTATAGATGCTAACGGTGATAAAACAGTTGACCAGTACGGGTGTATGATTGACTTCTGGGGTTCACGTGTCTATCCCTGGATTTGGCAGAATAACGGCGAGTTGTTTACGCCGGACCTCAAAAAAA
>JBBAAG010000146.1 GCA_041658405.1 Elusimicrobiota bacterium | reverse complement strand
TCATGCTTTACTGCACGCAAGTCCATTACCAAAGGTTTAAAACCCAAAAACTCCAAAGCTGCGGCCGCAAACATTGCCCCTTCCATACAGTGTGCGGTTTTATTTTTTATAACAAAACGCGGGGACATACAAGTGTCCCCGCGTTTTTCAAAATTGAATTTTAACGAATTCAAATAGCCTTGAATTTTTGCCGGGGAATTTAATTCCCGAAATTTTTGCTGTTCGCCTTTGTTAAATCCATTCATTGTTTAAACACTACCTGAAAAAAGATTAAAATTGCCTACTCCAAAACTCTCATGGTTACCAATTCCCCTATCGGCATAAGTTGGTCTGCGGCATTTGCTTTTACAACTTTGGTAAAGTCATTTGGAATATGCCAAGAATTATATACTTCCAAAGACGGGTAACCGTGAAGCATATTGTCTTCGCCGATCCAATAGATTGTTCCGTCTACAACGATATCCGTACCGGGTAAATGAGCTGCTTGCTCATTGTTGAGGTTGTCACCCTTTAATAAAACCTGCAGTTCGGGATTTGTTACCGTCAACACAGAAGACCATTTATGACCTAGGCTTAAGAATACTTTTGCTGAGGTAAAGGCATATCTTTTCTGCTTGGAAATTAGATAAATTGTCGGGTCTTCTTTACTTTTTACCAAACTACCGTCTCCCGGGGTTAGTAATGGACCGTCAGGCAAAGCTAAATCTTCTGCGGTAGGCTCTTTGGCCATTATAAAAGTAAACCCATATGAGCTTAACATTCCGGGATTGGTTATTCCGAAACGTTGATTATTTTTAATCAAATAATAAGTTCCGTCAATATTAATTAAACGAATAACGGCAGAAATAATTTCTTTAATTCCGGGAGTAGACATGGGCGGGATAAAGACAATCGTTCCTGGGGTTGAAGTTGAAATGGTACCACCTGAGCCGCCTCCGCCTGAGCCACCACCACCGGAACCACCTCCACCGGAGCCCCCAGAGAACGGTGTAACCGATACAGTTAGCTGTGCGGTTGCCGAACCGGCGCTGTTAGTGGCAGTTAAAGTATATGTAGTGGTAACCGTTGGGGATACGCTGGCCAAACTTCCGGCCGGTGTTCCAACACCCCCACTGATTGAAACTGTCGGAGTAGGATTGCCCGTTATTGTCCAAGACAAGGCGGTGCTGTCCCCCGCAACAATACTTTCATTACTTGCGGTAAATGATGCTATTACAGGCGGAGTGCTGGTTGGAGTACTACCTCCTCCTACAGTCACCGTTACTTGAGCGGTAGCTGTTCCTCCTGCCCCAGTGGCAGTTAAAGTATATGTAGTGGTAACCGTTGGAGACACAGATCTGGATGATCCGGTAACTGTGCCAACCCCTTGATTAACGGACAGGGATGTGGCGTTAGAGACAGACCAAGTCAAAGTGGAAGACTGTCCGGATGTAATAGAAGTTGGAGACGCGGTGAAGAAAGAAATTACCGGAGATGGAGGAAGAGGCGCAGCTAACGTGGTAAAAGTAAAATCAGAAGAAGTAACAGTATTATTGCTGGCATCAATTGACCTGACTTGAAAATGATAAAATGTTGACGGTGTTAAGTTTGATAAAGTTACCGTGTGGCTGGTGGTCCTTGGATTGCTATTAACAACAGTTGATTGTTGTCCATAAGAAGATGTCAGCCCATAAAAGACTTGGCCATTGGTTGCAACATTAGTATCCCAAGAAATACGTGTTGTAGTGGCAGTAGTATTAGATCCTGTCAAATTAGAAATAACCGGTAAAACAACCTGTGTTTGTGTAGTCCCCGAAACAGAAGAACTTTGCGAAGAAACATTTCCGGCCGCATCGTAAGCTGCAACGGAATAAGTATAAGAGGTAGAAGCGGAAAGACCGGTATCGGAATAACTGGTATTTGCAGTGGTATTAATTTGAGTACCGTTACGGTAAACTCTATATCCAGATACTCCAACAGCATCACTGGAAGCTGACCAGGAAAGATTAATTTGAGAAGTTGATACAGCTGTGGCGGAAAGGTTGGCTGGTACGGACGGGGCTGTGGTGTCGCCTGGAGGAGGAGGGGTTGTACCGCCACCGGAGCCATATTCAAAAGCTCCTAAATCGTAACCTGCGCCCTGTGGCCTTCCAATACCATTATAATCATTGACTACATAACTACTAACAGTATTAAGACCTGCATTAATGGCAGTACTGTTTGCTTGTAAACTTAAATCTGAGGCCGAAACAAACAATGGGTCTGTTGTTTTTGCGCCTGACACAGTGATTCCCCCGCCAGAGGGAACAGTAGCACCATAATAAAGATCATTTTGGCTGTTAAATGTAGCGCCCTGATAAGTTTCTATACCCACGTTAGCGGCTCCTAAACTTCTGTAAATGTTGTTGCGCGATATGACTTGAGCGGTACCTGTAATAGCCATCATTACTCCACCCCCGGTAAGGCCATAGAAGGTGTTGTTGTAGAGATAAACATTACGTGTCCCCCAGGCGAAATACATTCCGCCTGAACCGTTGGTATTCTCACGTAAAATATTGTTATAGATCCAAATGTCCCCGTTGTGTGGAGTGGTATCACCGGTATAAATATGCTCCATGTTCCCGCCATGGAAGTAATTGGAGTGAACATAAATATGATCGACATTCTTTGAACCACTATCCGAGGCACGACTAACGAAAATTGCTCCACCTCGATTATCGCTTCCGGCATATGGAGAATCAAACTCGTTCCACCCCACCGTTACATAATCAATACTCTTGTCACCAGTCACATAGTTTGCATGCGTTTTAATGTAAACGTTATGCTTATAGCTGTCATACCCACAGTTTTTGAACAAATTGCCGAGCACTTGAATTTGCTGGGAATTGTCTACCATAACGACCCCGGTCCAGGCGTCAGCACGCATGTCTTCCATGCTGTTACCAACAACCCGGACATAGTCTCCCCAAATACCGAATGCCTGCGTCCCGCCTAAAATTCGAAGTTTTGCAAAGGTAAAATAATTATACCGGCCATACGGGCTATAGTTTGCACCCCAGGCAACACCACGGTCAGCATTCGTAGCGTTTAGCGTCGGTGTTTCACCAGGATAACCAATAAGAGCTTTGCGT
>JBBAAG010000145.1 GCA_041658405.1 Elusimicrobiota bacterium | reverse complement strand
TCGCGGGTAACTTTTACACCCCATCCCTCAAGCTGTACCTGTCGTTTATCCTGGTCAGGTTCCGACTGGTACGCTGACGGAAACCGCATAGCGTTAATAACTTTCATCCCTTGTACTTTATGTTCAGGCTTACAGTCCGGCGCCTGCATGCGTTGTGTAAACGCTATCGTATGGCTAGTATCAAGTCCGATAATCGCGCATTTAAGTTCTTTACCCATAAAATTTACTCCTTCTAAAATATTTGTTTAAGTACTCCGATGATATTATACAAAATATTTCTACAGATTATCCAAATCGGTCAATCTCAGCGTTCCATTAACAAGTTTGGTAATTAATCTATAATACATGAACAACTCTTTATCTTTCGCGTAAGTTACAAACGTATTTCCAACGTAATACCCAACCGGATATTTAGTATTCCACCCGTACCGTAAGGCTGCTTTGCAATACTCGATAAACGAATGTTTCCAGTCCATCTTTTGCCCGCGGGTATAGGATGCGAGTTCGAGTTCAATTGTGAGCCCGTGGTTTTGGCGTAACGCTTCAATTTCGTCAAACCGTTCAAGCCCAACATCGCGGAACGCAAAATTAGGCTGCAGCATCGCGTTACGGAACCCCAAAGATTTCCATCCGTCAACCACCGCACCGGAGTAGGGTACCCAAAACAGGCCGTACCCTTTTGACTCCACGTATTTCGCTACCTCGGGGATAATCAGGCCGTCAGCTTCTTTCCTCCAACTTTCCGCTATCCAGTAGTAGCCGATGAAGTTTATATTTGTAAATCCAGCTGATTGAACCCGTTTCAACGTTTCGTCAACATACCATTTTACGAGGTTAAGCCGGTTATCACAACTTCCGCTGCTTGCGGGGTATGGGATCGCGAGGATAACATTTACCCGATGGATGTCCGCCGTATTTGACGTTTTAAGCACTTTTGCTGTATTCACCACTGCGTCGTTCAACCACTTGATTTGCTCACCGTTACCCAGCATACGGTCAATAAACCAGTCCCATTCTTCGCGTAACGCCAATTCGCCTCCGTGGTGGATAAATCCTCGTCCCGACGGGGTGACCAATCCAGTCATTAAAAACGTATCGAAAAACCAGCTTATCGGCGTACCAGCGGAATCAACTTCTGCAACTAACGGAACGAACCCGTCGGTAGAGACCCTTGTGTTTTCCCGTGCGTCGGAATATACTAACACTACGTTTTTTGGAATACTTAACATATATGTTTTAGTTTCCTTCTCATGTTTTTATTAGTTTATAATACCCTTTACGTTTTGAACCAAGATATTGTATTATTTTCATCCTTTTCAATTCTTCTAAATCTCTATCAATAGTTTTCTCGTTAACATTTAATTCTTTAGCTAAAGTCAATGAAGTAAACATTTCAATTGATTTGACTTTGTTTATTATATATCTAAACCTTTCTTGTTTAGGGACATTCAGGGACATTTTAGGGACATTCAGGGACATTTTAGGGACATCATATGCATCTCTATAAAAAGTCATAAAGAAAAAACCGGTCGATTCCATTTTTGGCGTCTTTAAGTTAGCTTCTTTCATCCATCCTTTTATTTTGTTTATCCCCGTACCTAGTTTTTCTACAAAGTCCAGACGGGAAAACAAATCTGCTATTACCTCATTCCTTCTTTTGCTCATCTTTCCCAGGTCTTTTACCGTTAAAGGTTTGGGAAGCCCTCCGGGGCTGGAAACCTCAACCCTGTTGTCAAATATAGAAACAGTTATATTTGCTCCCGTTACAAAATAATCGCGGTGCATTAAAGCATTGGCAACAGCTTCCCTCAACGCATCCAACGGAAGTTCATAAATATTTTCGCGTTTCCAGTCTTCCCGATACTTATATTTCACATTCAGATGTTCCTGCAAATAAACTCTTGTCCTGTTCAGATTTTCCAATAACCCGTTTTTAAATGTTTTGCGGTCTATAACATCAACCCGTTCCGTACCTTTAAACACCACAACATCCACATACGCGCTTGGAAAAAACTTACAGGGTTCTTTTGCGAAGAATAATATACCGGTATTATTGAGTAAAAGCTGGCTTGCTTTTTTCTGCGCTACTCCCAGGTTTATTAACACATCTTCCGTTTTATACGAAAAATCTATTTTAGCTGCTTCAATGTATTGATTGAAAAGGTTGTTGTCAAAATCCTGCGGATACTTGAATTTCGGACTTAGCTGGGTATCAAACCTTATCTTGCTTTCATCAATACATAACTGTAGTATCTGATCGCGGGTAAGCTTCTGTGCGTTCGGGCCCTGCCTCAGAAAAAACCCTTCTTTGCATTGATACGGTTTATTTGTGCCTTCTTCCACCTTTACTACCAACACATTTTCTAAAGCTTGCATGCTAACAGAAATTGCGGGGTCGCAGTTACGCGCTATATCGGTAATCTGAGACTTTAAACTGTTTGTAATTTTTATCCCCTTAACTTTACCGTAATCGTCTATACCAATAAATACTCTTCCACCTGTCGAATTTGCGAATGCCACAATTTCTTTAACAATCAATGGAGTGAATGCTTCTTTAAACTCTATAATCTGACCTTCGCCTTCTTGTGAAATAATTTCTAAATCCGTTTTGTGCATTGTCATAAAACTGTCCCCTTTTAATCTCAGTCAACCAATACCAGTATTATCTATAAATCCAAAAATCTTATTCTATTCAGAATTCTTCGTTTCTTCCTCGTCTTTTGTAATTATTTCTTTACAGGCGTATTTGAGAATGTTTCGAGTTCATTCTTCAGATAATCAAAATCTTCTTGTGGCGTGGACATTGTTGTGAAATTTGGCTTCCACCCGGCTGGCAGGATGACCCGTTTCATATCCTCCAACACAGCATTAACCTTATTCCTAAATTCTTCCGTACCAAGCACTTGAGGATACCGATCCTTTTGAACCATGCCATAGCGTACTTCCGTTTGCCCTTCCTCCACCGTCTCATATACGCGTTTCATAATCTCAGCGTTTGCCTGCCCATAAACTGAACGGCAATAGTCCAGCATTATCTCTGCCAACGGCGTTTTTGGTTCCCACATTTTACGTCCCACAATATACAGGTTTATCTGTGAAGGCAACGCGTGGAAACATTGTTCAAGCGAAATCCAGTCCACCAACTCGTTAGCCAGTTCCGGTAACTCTGCAAAATA
>JBBAAG010000144.1 GCA_041658405.1 Elusimicrobiota bacterium | reverse complement strand
ATTAATAGGGAAGTATTAGACCCGCCACCTATTACGTATAAGTACCCGTTATACGCACCTGTTTTCAAGCTATACCGTGCTGTTGGTAATGTTGCGGTAGACAATGAAAACCCGGACTTAAACGTCCCGTCAGGGTTTAATTTAGCTGTATATATTTTATTACTATAAACACTTGATTCGCTTTCCGAGGGAGTTGAATTAGTTACTCCTCCCATAAGATATACTGTATCATTATACTTTGAAAACCCGTGATGCACTAATCCGGCAGGAAGTGTGTAGGTCAGCGTACTAAAACTTGATGCGTATCCCAGTGAGTTATAATCCATAGCTTTCATCCGGAAATACATTGATTGGTTACCCGCATACTTAATAGTTTGAGTAGTAACCCAGTCAATGTATGACACCCCTGATGGTTTGTACGAGTTATTAAGTATTGCAGGGGATACGATATCCAACCAGTTAATCCCATCTTTTGAGTACTGCCAGTCTGAGGTTATTATATTATCACCATTAAAATCATATGCGGTATAGTTTATCCTTACAGTTTCACTTGAAAGCGTAACACTATTAATCATTAATTCAGGCACAGTATTTGTTGGGTTTGAAGTATCAACATTTATTGCGAACAATGGTGATACAAAATAACCAGTCGATAAATTAGGCAGGCTACAGTACCGCACTTTGTTGGTGTATGCTTTGTACGCAGTGCATCCGGCTGTAACATAAAATCTGTTATTAAATGTTTCAACTCCGTGAGCGGCTAATCCAGTAGGTAATGTTTTATCACTTAATTTAAACTCGCTGAGCGAACCATCAGTATTAAATTTTGCGTAATAAATTTTGTCTGTATAATACGTACTGTTAAGTACCCCGCCAACGATATAAAGATATTCTTCATCAACAATTACCGTTACATAAGTAAATACGTAAGGCAAAGATGAAGATACTGTAGCGAAAGAATCCATACTACCGTCGGGATTTAACTTCGCATAATAAACATGACTACCCCCGCCGATACTGTATATATACCCGTTATGAACCACAACATCATTAAACCCTAAACTTACAGGAAGCGTATTAGTGGAAGTAATTATTGTACCGACACTATGATTATCAGTACTAATTTTAGCGTAGTATACAGTATTAACAGCACCTGAGTTATAAGTGTATCCACCGATAGCGTATAAATACCCGTTACTGATGGTACACCCAACAGCGTTAAGCTCAACGGGTAAGGTATTTGTAGAACTGACAAACGAGTTCAGTGTACCCGATGAATTCATTTTTGCGTAATTTATTACGTTTGTGCAAGCCCCTCCCAGGTTTCCACAGATAACATATAAGTACCCGTCATACCCGATTGCCTGATGCCCATGCACACGTAAATTAACCGGTAACTTTACTTGTGAGGAAGTAAAAGTATCGATCTCATCAGTATTACCAATTTTTGTGTAATAAATCTCATCTGTAGCTTCACTTGGCCCAATATCTCCACCCAAAATGTATAAGTATCCGTTAGTACTATCAACCACAGTACCATGCCCGGCAGGGCCCACAGGGATTGTGACTGGCGAAACAACAAAATTGCCATACCCGCCGTTACATGCTTTCATACGGAACCACACGCTGGAGTCAGTCAATGACGACGTAAACGTTGCGGTCGTCACCCAATCGATATACGTTTGTTGCCCAGTAACCTTTGCGGTATTGTTTAGTATTGCAGTACTGCTGATGTCAACCCATGTAACGTTATCTAAACTATACTGACATTCAGTAACAGCAACGCTATCCCCGTCAATATCATAAGGGTTATAAGTTATTCTGACAATATTAGAATTGAATACTACACTACTAACTGCGATCTCAGGTGTTGAACAATAAGAGAAAGTTATACTAGCAAGCATTATGAACGCTGTTGTAAATACACATACAACATTTTTTACTGCAACAACGAAGTTGTTTATCATTATGAAATATAATTATACATAACAATATTCTATAAATACAACAACTATTTTATATTATAAACAGGGCTAATGATTTCGCGGTTAAGCTTATCGACAATAACGAATTGTACATCAACATTGTTACTCATCTCAGGAGGCAAGTTGGCATATACGACCCCTGGTGTATAAGGATCCCATCCCGGGTGCAGGGGTTTACATACCGCTGGTACCCAGGGTGTCCACTCAGCCTTACCCTGGCCAACAGAATACCTTACCCGTGGCGAAAACATTTTACGTGTAACTTCCTGGGCATCCATTGCGTAGTTCAAAATTTTTACTTCATCAAGCACACCAGAAAAAAAGTTTGTAGTTACAACAGTAGAACTATCCCCGGGGATAACACACTTTTCTTCAGACCCAAATGTAAAACACTTTTTACTTCTTTCTGGTAACGCTATGAGATCACCCGTAACTTTAGCGGAGGACACTTTTTCGCCGTTAACATACAAAACCATACTATCTTTACCTACGGTAAACACGATATAGTTAAAAACTTCCTGCTTCAAATAATCTAGTTTGACATTAACCCCAGTGACAGTTGAACTCGTTGTATTAACCCATGCAGTGAGACACCCTGCGGTTGATACATTAACATCCATACCCCATACAGGATGGCTGATGATAACACCAGGTTTTACAGTATCATTAAGTTTTACCCATGCTTCAAACGTAAACTCTCGGAGGTTCATTATCTGAGCGTTAGCTGATGTTTTAACAATCGCATCACTATTCCCGTCAAACAGCATCGCATGGCCGGATACAGCCTCAATTGTTTGCGTAGAGGTTAATTGAGCAATACTGTTACGTTGTAACGACTTATCCCGCCGGAATTCCTTACCATCAAACCTCCATAAAGCAACAGTGCTAGAATCAATAAAAGTATCCGCCCAGCGATACGATAAACCTATCACAGGGTTTGATACTGTAATCCCTACTACTGTCCCTTCGATAACTTCCGTCCCGGTGACCGCTGTTTTTTCAATACTAAGATTATCCCAGGATGTTATATCCTTAAACCTGATCCCAAGATGATTACTCACCGCGCGTTCACCGACACTATCCGCCGGATGATTTACTATCCCCCCGAGTTTACGGACATACATCGCGCTTGACCCACCGCCGTCGAAGTTCACCGCGGTATACGCTCCGAGTTCAATCATAAGGTTGCCGAGTTCAACAAAATCCATACCCCGTGA
>JBBAAG010000143.1 GCA_041658405.1 Elusimicrobiota bacterium | reverse complement strand
CACTGTGTGTGCATCAGGGCGACTTCGGGTTTTGTAATCTTCGCCACCCCGCCTGGGTTACACATCATGCCGGTAACATCATTACTCACCGCCGTATACGCCGAACCCATCCCTACGGCACGTGCGCTGCTGCCGATCTTTAGAAACGCTGCACCTACGGGGTCTGCTGTAACGCCGTAAGATACTGAGGTTAGTACTGCTAAGACTGCAATTATTATGTTTTTCATATATTTTTCCTCTTATTTTATCACCGCAAGTTTTTTCACAGCCTTGATGTCAGCATACCCGGACTTATGCGCTTTTATTAGGTAAATATATACCCCGCTGGCATACCCGCCGGAGTCCCATTCCTGTTCGTAACAATACTTGTTGTTCACCACACTTGCTGAATTACCATCAATATTGGTGGTGTATATTAACTCACCGGCAATGGTGTATATACCAATATCTACTTTATCTGCTATACCGACTTCAATGTGTAACACCGGATTCTTCCCATACTTTGCAGGATTAGGGAAGCTGTACACTTCGCCGAGTTTGAATTCCGGGTTAGGGCCGGTATTATTTCGGACCAACCGTTGCGCAGCGTATATACCTGAACCCGTACTGGTTTTTACGGTATACGCATCGCTAAACCCAAGCTGGTTGTTTGTATTACGCACAAGAAATCTGATTTTGTTTTGGTCGAACGAATACTGCATAAATGGTACTGATACTGCAGTAACCGTTTCTATACCGGTACTGCCGGCGGTTCCCGTACATTCTGCTGAACGGTAAGCACGGAATCCGTCTGCCAGGATGGTTGTATCAACCACTGTTGTGGACTGATAGAACGTAAACACAGCGCCATCAATAAAATCCCAGCCCGCAGGTGTGCCGGAAACTATGAAATCTGTGGTTTTTAGGACAATATAGTTCCATCCGTTGAAGGTAGCAGTGTTTTCTTGAATAATGTAGTTATACATATATAATCCGGTAGCTCCGCTTAACAACGATATTGTCATTGAGCTAACATTGACTTTGTTTGTAACATAAAGCCAAAAACCTATATTCTCAAATTCTGATAAATCCATTGCGGTAAATGTGTCAATCCAGCTCGCGTATGGTTCTCCCCCTGTGAAGTTGCACGGGAAAACTAGTGAACGTGTATTCTCTTTTACGTTATCGCTGCTTATTACAACGTTACCGCCGTCACCGGATTCTACCCACTCGTTTTGCGCCGCGACGTTTGATTCGTACTCAAAATCGTTTATCAATCCATGCCATATCGTACCGCCGTCGGTACTATATGCATACCCTGCTGTTGTGGTGTCTATACCAGAACGTATGTCCTGTACCTGTATACGGCAAGACGGGGTGGTAGTGTTAATCTCAGTAGTTTCGCCGTCCACCCATCCGCCGGTACTCGTGGAGAGTTCAAAGTATGTCCAGTTGGTTGGTACTGACGTTGTGATTTTTACAGTGTATTCCAGGCTGGTAAACACGCGGGAGTCCGTATCTGAAATTAAGAACTTGATTTTGTTTGCAGTACCGCTTTCCTGGTTAAACGGTACAGATACTGCAGTTAAGGTTAAGTTATTGGAGTCGCCGGTATAGCTTACCGACGAGTATCCGTATAAATCATCAATTGTTAGCGTTACATAGCTTGTGGTCGCGCCATACACTCTATACCTTACCCCGTTTATCTGTTGCCACCCGGCTGGCGCATCACCGTAACTGGCGGTCGAGAATTCTATTTTTGACAATACTACACGGTTCCAGCCGGACGAAATACCGGCGTTTGTATCAACATCAAGTTCGTCGTAGTACCACCCGTCGCCGCTTTGGAAGTACAAAACCATTGAATCCACCAAGCTTTTGTCAGGAATGTTTAACCAGTAACTAAACTTGTCGCAAGTTGTTAAGTTTAATGTAGATACGAATGTACTTGTCCACGCAGCGGTTGTGTTCTCCACTGGGGTAAACTCGCAGGGAAGGTTTAACGCTTTAGTGCCTTCCTTATAATTCGTTGTGCTGATAGTAACATCCCCAGCGGCACTACCGGGTTCTTTTACCCAGTTCTGCTGTGCTGCGGTATCATCGGTATATTCAAACTTGTCAAGCGCGCCGGACCAGTTCGTCCCTGCGTTGGTACTGTAAATATACCCCGCAGTGGTGGCGTCCATATCAGACAAATCGTCGGTAATGTTTACTCTGCAATCCGGCGTTGAGGAATCGATCCATAAAGTTTCACCCACCCAAGTACCAGTTGATCTTTGGCTGGTAAAATCCTGCCAGTCGCAGGTTACGATGTCGATTTTATCTATAATAATTTGTTTTACTGATAATTCAAAGTCATACCCCGTTGCACTGCGGGTGATACAGTCTGATAAATCTATAACTGTATTTAGTACCGTAAGGTTGATATTTTCTAATGTAAACTCACAGGTAATAACATATACAGTAGTGGAAACACCAATAACAGTCTGCTGGTTGCTGTTTCTTAAAGTCCCGGTAGCCGACGATATTGTGTAGCTGACTTGCGAATAATTCCCTGCGGGTAAAGACGCGGCGTTAAGAAAGTCTACGCTTTGGTTGACATACACATTTTCTAAATTAACAGTTTTTGTCGTAACACTGAGGCCAAGCCATTCTGAGGTTGATGTATTATACACTTGCACACCTGAGAAGGTTAATGACAAATTTGAAAACCTGTATATTTCGTTCTCGATAACCGAAGTAGCGGCGGAAAGAGTTGAGCAGAATATAAACATTAATGATACAAGGAATACGATTGGACCAGTAAACTTATTAAAACTAACTTTCATGAAATGCATATCTCCTTACTCTTTTTAATATCCTTACTACTCTATATAGACACCTGAGTACTCATAAAGTTCAAATAATTTTCTCTCTACTAAATAAGACACCGAAATTACTTAAAAAGTTCAAACTCAAACAAAAAAATAATACCCCTCTCATTTTTACGTACAACATTACTTGCAGATTCCTTTGGTACAACGATTCAATGAATAAAATATGTTTATCCTTTACTTCGCTACCACAACACTGCCGGTGACCAGTTTGCCGTTCGCTTTGAACTGGTAAATGTATACGCCGTTAGCAACGGGTTGGCCGTTGTCGTCAGTACCGTCCCAGCCGGATGGATTGGATATACGCCGTACCACTCTACCCGAGAGGTCACAGATTGTTACGTCAACGTTTTCTTCCCGGCCTTGCATTAACCGTATACTTAAGTACCGTGTTATCCCGCTGAAGGTTGCATTATCGTTTCTCCCGTCATGG
>JBBAAG010000142.1 GCA_041658405.1 Elusimicrobiota bacterium | reverse complement strand
AGAAATAGGTTATACGGGGTAATATTGATGTTAAATATTTTGTTTAAACGAAAAGCTGAAGTTTTGGGTGAGTATTTTATTAAAGCTCTTAAGGTTAGTATAGGACGTGCTAAGGGGAATAATATTGTATTACCGCTGCCAGACGTACCGGATATGTTGTTTTCATTGGTATACAGTAATCATAGGTTTATTATCAATGTGGAAGCTGGTGAGGATGAAAGGTTCGCGCAGTTAGATGAAGTTGGAATAACAGAAGATACGTATGTATCTATTGATGAAGAGTACTCTTTAGTATTTCGGCCCGAGAAAGCTGATGATATACAAAGTATGCCGAAAACCGGGAAAAAGGCTGCAGTAAAAGTTTCAGCTAGCGGGACGTATACCGGGGATAAAGCGGTCCAGGATCCGGCATATTTATTGGCTATCTCCGGCCCTAACTGCGGGAAAAAGTATGAGCTTTCGTTGAATGAAACAAAAATTGGGCGTGATTATGAATATAACGATGTGGTCCTGGAATTTGATAAAAGCGTATCGCGGGATCATGCGAAGATTATGTTTATCGCCGGGAATTATGTGGTAGTTGACCGGAGAAGCCGTAACCGTACGTATTTTAATTCAAAGAAACTGAAGGAAGACGAAACTGTTATTTTAAAAAATGCTGATGAAATAAAAATTGGGAAAACAATCTTTCGATTTGTGACAAAGAATGTTGTTAAAACAGGACGGCCGGCAAAGGCGTTAGTCTTGATCGAAAAGGTATGGGAACAATTTGTAAATATTGTTTTAGCAGTATTGTTTGTAGGAGGTGTATATATAAGTGTGACCGCTTTTCTGCCGTATATCAAAACCTTTAGCGGGATAAAGGATGCTAACGTAGAATTCGTCGTTAGTAACACTGTTGCTCAACTCAGGGAGAGTGTTAGTACGGGAAAGTATACTCAAATGTATACCTTGGATAATGGTATAGGCGTTTATTGCTTACCTCCTAGTGTTGCGTGTGTAGATTTAAAGAGTAGTGATGCGGTGATCCTGCTTGAAACCGGTGGAATGCTGAAAATGTATGATTGTAAGAAGAAAAATGTTAGTTGGGAATATGACACCCTAACCGGTGGCGCAGTTGTAATGTCAGCACCGGCAACCGGAGATTTTAACGGTGATGGTATTGACGATGTGGTGGTTGTGTCTAATAAATCAAGGATATCGGTTCTTGACGGTAAAACCGGTATCGCTATTTATACCAGTCAGGGGTTTGGTGGTAATTTATTGGATACATCTCTGGCAATAGCGGATTTCGATAATAATATGGAACCTGACATTGCGGCGTGTAATACTGCCGGCGGTGTTATTCTGGTGTATAACCTTACTTCTAATGCTGAAGTTGTTACTTACAATTTAAATGAACCCGTATGTGTAAACCCTGTTGTTTATACCAGCAGTGAGGGTAAGACAGAAATCGTGGTGGTGACATATAAAGGTACTATTGCGGTGATTGACGGGGTTACGAAAAAAGAAACTGTGATCGCTTTGAATACTTTAGTAAATTCGAGATTGGGTTTAACTCATAATGATGCGTTGGGAATTACAGCTATGCCTGTAGTGGGTGATTTTAACGGGAATAAGTCAATGGATATTGTTGTGCTTACAAAACATAATTATTTGTATGGATACGACATTAAAGCAGGGCATGCGTTGTGGGATAAGTTGGTTAACATTGAACCCGCTGGCCTTGTTTCTTCAAAGATAAGTTGTCCGTCATTAACTGCGGGTGATGCTAATTCAGATGGGTACACTGATTTCTGGGCAATTACTTCAAAAGGATATGTTGTCCTGGTGGATGGTTTAAGCGGAAAAGTTGTATGGAACGAAAATCTTAGGAATAAAACAGTGTGTTCATCCGCAATACTGCATGATTTTAATAATGACGGTGTATACGAAATTGTATTTGGCGTGCTGGAGGACGGGTTAATGGTACTCGACGGTAATGCCGTATCGAAGAACCGTATTCTTAGTACAATCAAGATTCCGTGTAAAGATTTTATCGGTACGCCTGTGATTGATGATGTTGAAGGTGATGGAATGGTTGAGATCGCTTTTAATATTGATAACAAAATGTTGATAATAGAGACAACACTGAAAAAACGCGGTGATGGTGTTCATTGGAATCAGTATAGGTGTAATAATCATAGAAACGGTGTGTTAGAGAAAAAAGTTGAGAAAGAGGGTAACCGCGGGATATTTTCTGTGGCTGGTATAGTAATGATACTTGCTGCGATTGGGTTATTGTTATTTAAACTGATGCCGCCGCGATTAAAGACAAAGCATCTAGTGATTAACTGAGGATAAAGTATATGGCAAAGATTATTCATTCAGTATTTAGCCATAAAGGTATGGCCCGGCAAACGAACCAGGATTATTATTTGGTTGATCCTGAACGTGGAATGTTTTTCGTATGCGACGGGATGGGTGGCGCTAATGGCGGGGATGTGGTTGGAAGTATTATCACGCGTGCAATGGTTAAATATCTGTATATATACGAAACAGATGATTCGTTGAAATCTGGGAAAAACTCTAAACGCAACTCTCCTCCCGGATGTATTGACGGTATCCTCAAAGCTGTGACGGTATCAAATGCATTGATTTATAAACTCGGGAAAAAACGTGCGGAACTTCACGGGATGGGGAGTACGCTTGCATTATTTAAGTATATTGACGGGTTGGCGTGTATAGTTAATGTAGGGGATAGCAGGATATATCGTGTACGTGAGAACAATATTGAGCAATTGACAGTTGATCATTCATGGGTAAGTGATTTGGTGAGGTCAGGTGAGATTGACCAGCAGAAAGCGCAGAAGATGTCCTCAAGAAATGTTGTTAACCGCGTAGTAGGCGTTACCAGCAAAGTGGCGCTTGATTACTTGATCACCCGGGTTAATTCAGGTGATACTTATGTAATATGTTCCGATGGATTATACAGTAAGGTTGAAGACCATGAGATTTTGGCGAGCCTGAAATCCTCAGGGGGTGGTGCTCTTGATAATTCAGTCAGTAGTTTAGTTGAACTAGCAAATAAGCGCGGGGGTGAAGATAATATTACAGTTATAATAGTAAAGATATTCCGTACGGATGACGAGTTAGCGTCTTATGCGGAGGATGTGTTAACGAAAGATATTAAGTCAGTACCAAGTGATGTGCTTGTAGATGACGAGCTTGTGGATTCGTTGGTAAAAAGGATTATGCGGGTACTGGAAAAAGAAAAAGTTGTTGCGTTACGGTCTATTAACATGTTTATGTTATTAGCAGTATTTTTGGTTATTC
>JBBAAG010000141.1 GCA_041658405.1 Elusimicrobiota bacterium | reverse complement strand
CGGCAGCCTGAAGTTCCAGTTATTGTCACATGCGGGAGGTTGGTGCAGTGCAAAAATTTTGAACTCCTTATCCGCGCAGTGGGGGAAGTTATTAAACAGATGCCGGTTAGGTTGGCTCTTATCGGTGATGGTGTCGAACGCAGTAATCTTGAATATCTTGTGAGAAAACTTGGGTTGGAAAAAAGTGTTGTATTCCTGGGGTTCCAGGTTAATCCTTATAAATACCTTAAACGCAGTACCGTGTTTGCATTGAGTTCAGATATTGAAAGTTTTGGGCTTGTCCTTGTGGAAGCGATGATCTGCGGGATTCCGGTAGTGTCTACCGACTGTCCCTCCGGCCCGCGGGAAATTGTTACACACGAAAAAAATGGCTTGCTGTCACCGGTTAGGGATATTAATAAACTGGCGGATAATATTCTCTGTGTTCTGAAGAATAAAGCTCTATCACAAGAGTTTGTCAATGCAAACAAAGTGGTGGTAACGATGTTTGATCCTAATAAAATTACAGATGAGTATCAACGGATGATCAATGAGGTGTGCGAGAAGGATAAGCATTTAGTTCTTGCAGGGTTGAATTTTGATTTTGAACTTCAGCAAGGGGATAAAAATTTTTGGATTGAACTTATAAATGAAATAAGCGGGAAGTTTAACAGGATTACGATTATTACAATAAAGCAGGCTGATATGGAAATGTCAGAGTTTATGCTGGGGCAATGTAAAGTTGTTATAAAGTATAAATCACCATTTATCTTAGCAACACCTGGGAAACTGAGGAGGGGATTATTTCAGGTAAACTGGCAGGGGAGGGCGTTTCCATCGGAACTGGCAGTAGTGGAAAAGTTTTTTGTTGGATATGGAATACTTAGGTTACTTAATCAGATATTCAAACATATTCAATATGGGAATGTTCATCTGATGGATAATATGGGGTTTACAAACAGGAGTATTGCACAGTTTGCGTCTTCCCATGGTGCGGGTACTACGGTTTCTGCAATAAGTTATCAGGGGCATAATGTCAATATTTATCATATGTACCTTAAAATGTCTTATCAGAACAAAAATCTCAAAGTGGTACCGTACTCAGAATGTTTTGCCGCTAAACTTGAACAGATAGGAATTCCGCGTAAAAGTTTAGTACAGATACATTGGGGTATAAAAAATGATGAGGTTACGTTCAATACTGAGCAAGAAATTATTGCTATGCGTACAGAACTGGGGTTATCAAAAGATAAAGTGGTGATTCTGTGGTCGGGTTTTATTCAACAAATACGTGAGAGGTCATTTATGCTGGCATACCATGCAGCAGTTGAAGCGGTGAAGCTGGGATTAAATGCAGAGTTTTATTTTGCGTTTAAACCGGAATCGTTTAATGAGAAGTATTTTGGTATGGCGGCAAAAGGTGTTAAGATAAGTGTTACCGGTATTAAACAGTTTGTTAAATTGAAGAGCTGCTGCGATATTTTTTATTCTCCTATAATAAACCCGCAGTATATTATTGCACCGCCTCTTACCTGGATAGAAGTTATGAATCTTGGGAAGCCTATAGTTACCACCGTTGCCGGTGGGGTGGATGAAATTGTGGAGGATGGGGTAACGGGATTTATCGCAAATAATGAAGAGGAGTTAATAAAAAAACTTTTTGTCGCAGTGGAGAGTTATAAGCAGATGAAAAATATGTGTATATCTAAGGTTAAGGAAAAATATAGTATAAAAAGAATCGGGGAGCAGTATGTCAAGATGTTTAACAATGGACAGTGAAATTTTATGAATAACGGATATAACGCCCGGGATGGGTATAAAAACGCGGAAGTTGTGAAGTCGTATGACGAAAAAAGGTTTACATCATTGTACGGCAGGACGGTTGATGTAATTGAAAAAAAGTTGATACTTCGTGCATTTGAATATGCAGAAGTTGTCCCGCCGGGGAGGGTTATGGATCTTCCTTGCGGGACCGGGAGAGTGTCGTTGATGCTTGCAGAACTTGGATTTGACGTTACGGGAGTTGATGTTTCTGAAGAAATGGTGAAAATGTCACAACATAAGTATGAAGCTTTTCAGCAAAAGTATGGGAAGTTTAGCGCTATGGTTGGCGACGGGGAAAAGTTGAAGTTTGAAGATAATGCGTTTGATGCTGTAGTATCTCTTCGTTTATTCGGGCATACCCCGGATGCTGTACGCCAAAATATTGTGCGCGAGTTCGCGCGGGTTACGCGTAGATGGTGTATAGTAGCGTATTATCTTAGAGGGACGCTGCAGTGCGTACTACGAAAAGGTAAACGGCAAAAAAAGGGTGTATACTGGAATCCTATTGCCTTAAAAGATGTGAAGGCTGATCTACAATCTTCAGGGTTAATGCTAAGAAAATGTTTTTTTCTTTTCCCCGGTGTTTCTGAAACTGTTGTTGTGTTAGCGGAAAAAAGTGGGTTAAAGGGATAAGATGAAGGTATTATTGATAAATAAATTTTTATACCCCAAGGGAGGGGATGCGGTTGTTACCCTTGAGACCGGTAAGTTATTGGAAAAAAACGGGGATAAGGTTGTGTACTGGGGTATGCAGCATGAGTTAAACCCTGTATATAAACATAGCGGTAAGTTTGTTTCAAACATAGATTTTAATGCCGGCAAGCTGGGTGTGGGAAGGAAAATTAAAGCGATAACGGATATATGGTATTCATTCGAAGCAAAAAGTAAAGTTGAAAAAGTTGTGGTTGAAGAAAAACCTGATATTGTGCATCTGAACAATTTCGCACATCAGATTTCGCCGTCGGTTATTGATATTTTTAAAAAGTACAGTATTCCTGTTGTTATGACAATGCATGATTACAAACTCGTCTGTCCTGCGTATTCCATGCTTTCCGGAGGGCGTCCTTGTGAAAAGTGTAAAGACGGGAAGTATTTTAATTGTTTGCTCAACAAGTGTACAAAAGGTTCGATGTTTAAAAGTTTGGTTAATACCGCAGAGATGTACCTGCATCATAATATTATGCATATTTATGATTATGTTAAGTGCTATATCTCGCCAAGTAGGTTTATGTTTGATAAGGTAAAGGAAATGGGATTGCAAGGCAGAGTTGAGTACCTTCCAAACTTTATTGATTTATCAGAATACGAAATACCCGCGGGGGCGGGTACCCTGCATGAACCGTTGATACTGTATGTTGGAAGGTTATCTTCAGAAAAAGGTGTGATGACCTTAGTGAAGGCCGCTATTAAAAGCGGGATACGAACGGAGCTCGCAGGTGATGGGCCGTTAAGGAAAGAGTTGGAAGGTGTGATTTCAAATAGCCGCGCGGGGAATGTTAAGTTACTGGGTTTTCTTTCACGCAGGGAAGTTCTTGATAAAATACGTCAGGCCGCAGTGACAGTGATGCCGTCGGAGTGTTATGAGAACAACCCAAGGGCGGTATTAGAATCATTTGCACTAGGTACACCGGTGATCGGGTCAAGGATCGGCGGGATCCCTGAGCTTGTAGTGGATAATCTTACTGGCTGGACATACGAACCTTTTAATCCTGATGCTTTGGCTGTGGT
>JBBAAG010000140.1 GCA_041658405.1 Elusimicrobiota bacterium | reverse complement strand
GAGATCGACCAGGGTACGGAGTTTATTATTAAAATACCTCTAAAACATGAAGAAAAAGGTTTATAGGATCAGTATATGAGTACAGACGAAAAAAAATGGTATGTATGGTACAGTTACAGCACGTATACTGACCGTGCGGGGCCGTTTACATGGCAGGAAATTGAGCAGATGGTTATGCAGGGTAAGCTCAGGGAGGAAGATAAAATCTGGGTTGACTCGTTAGCGCAATGGAAAAAAGTTAATGAGATACAGGAACTTATACCGTTATTATCTCAGCATGGGAAGTCACAGGATGCCAGTGCCAAGAAAAAGGTTTTAATCGTTGATGATGATAATACGCTACGCGAATTTTTACAGAGTATTTTTGAAGAAAAAGGGTATCAGGTATATACCGCATCAGAAGGGACTGAAGGATTACGGCTTGCGCATTTTGAACTTCCTGACCTTATACTGTTAGATGTAACAATGCCGCGGCTAAGCGGTTGGGAAGTGTGTAAGAGGCTGAAGAAAGAGGAGCGTACACGCAATATACCGGTAATCTTTTTAACTGCCCGTGACCAGGTGCCGGATAAACTTCTGGGGATGGAACTTGGCAGTGCGAAGTATTTAACAAAACCGTTTGACCTTAACCTGCTTGAGAAAACGGTGGATGAACTCTTAGGCACACCCTCGGTGCCGAATGCGTAGTGTAGTAATGGTTTTAAATATATAACGGAGGATGATACTGTGAGAAAACAGATTTTATGAAAACGATTGTTATCACTGAAGATGAGGAAGTGTTACGCGAAATATTTCGTGATGAACTCACGGAAGCAGGGTATAATGTCGTACTTTCACAAAACGGGGAAGAATGTCTCGGTATTCTTGAGACAGGGAATGTTGACCTTCTTATTCTTGACGTCAAACTGCCTGATATGAGCGGATTGGAATTATTAGGTAAGATGAAAGAAAAATATTTTGCTGTCCCGGTGATTATGTGCACGGCGTATGATAGTTTCCAGACGGATTATAAGTCATGGAGCGCATCTGCGCAGGTTAAGGATTATATTGTAAAACCTATTGATTTGGAACAATTAAGGGATAAGATTAAGAAAATCGTTGGGTAGTATTGGAAGGGTCAATGGCGCTTTATTTGCCACCTGTGATTGCCGGGGTTATAGTAGCCGCATTGGAGTTTGCGCGCTACTTTTTTTATGCTTATAAAAGTTTTTGTATCATAATATCTTTAGTTGAAGTATTGATCGGTATAATGTTAATCTACCATCTCATTGAACAATATCATAAGGTACAGCATCGCGCTGTTGCTAATGTTAAACATATCCGTGCAGAACTTGAGAATACTAATAGGTTAACGCATTTATTGCTTGGTAATTTTGAGTATGATAAACCATTAGAAAAAATGGTGAAGACTATAATCGAAAACCTTACCAAAGGTATGGGGTTTGATGATGCGATGGTGTATCTTTTAGAAGGTTCTGAGATGACAGGGATACTAAGGTGTATTGCTACCCGCAGTGTGTTCTCAATGCGCGGGATTGACAGGTTTACGTTATCGTTTATAACAGAAGAAGCTGTATTGAACGACGCGTTGCGTTCACGCGATGCAAAGATTGTGCAGGATGTTGATACGTCCGGGTGCGGGTGCAGTAAAGAAATGCTTTCCGCTTTAAAACTTAAACAATTCATTCTTGTACCGATGCATATAATGAATAAAGTACTGGGCTTAGTGGTGGTTGGGAATACTGCTGTACGTAAAACTATTAATCATACTGATATAGATTCCGCGAAACTTATTGTAAACCAGGCAAGTGTTGCGCTGCATCTTGCGCAGTTGTACCAAAAAATTCAGGAGATGACCGTTCATGATGAACTTACCGGCGTGTATAACCACCGGTATTTTAAGGATGTTATCCGTAAAGAACTTGACTTAGCGCACCGTTACACCCAGCCTCTGTCAGTGTCAATCATTGATATTGATAATTTTAAGCATTATAACGATACTAACGGGCACGTAGCGGGTGACGGTGTGTTACGCCAGGTAGCGCAGTTATTGTCAAAAGGTGTGCGTAAGACTGATATTGTTGCACGGTACGGCGGTGAAGAGTTTGGGTTGATATTTCCTGCTACGGATAAGGACGGCGCGTTGATTGTCCTGGAAAAATTGAGGAAAGATATAGAGTCATTCCCGTTCCCGTTCGGGGAGAAACAACCTCAGGGAAAATTAACGATAAGTTTAGGGGTATCAACATTCCCTGTAGATGCTGCGGAGATCCGTGACTTGATTGAGTTTGCGGATAAAGGGTTGTATATCGCGAAGAATAACGGGAAAAACCGTATTGGTATCTACAAAAAAGCAGTGCCCGAGGGGTAGTAATAACATAAAATGTTGTTGATACCCGCGAAGGTTTATGTTATAATACTGTGCAATAAAATTGTGGTAAAAACTTTTTTGACGAGGTGGTAAATTGTGTCACAGGTAATTCTGAAGAACGTGTCAAAAACATATCCGGGAAATGTTATCGGTGCGAAGGATGTATCCCTGGAAATCAAAGATAAGGAATTCTGTATACTTGTAGGCCCATCGGGTTGCGGGAAAACTACGACGTTAAGGTTAATCGCCGGGCTTGAGGATATTACGAAGGGTGAGATTTATATTGATGATACATTAGTGAATGACATCCCGCCTAAAGATAGGGATATCGCAATGGTATTCCAGAATTACGCGTTGTATCCGCATATGACAGTTTATGAGAATATGTCGTTTGGGTTGAGCCTGAGGCATTATCCTGAAAAAGAAATTAGTGACCGTGTAAATGAAGCGGCTAATATGCTGGGGATAATACATCTGCTTGACCGTATACCCAAAGCACTGAGCGGCGGGCAACGGCAGCGCGTGGCAGTAGGGCGCGCAATTGTTAGAAAACCAAAAGTGTTTTTGTTTGATGAGCCGTTGAGTAACCTTGACGCTAAGCTCAGGGTACAGATGCGCGCGGAGCTTAAGATGCTGCATGAACGGTTACAAGCAACTATGATTTATGTTACACATGACCAGATTGAAGCTATGACTATGGGTGATAAAATATGTGTTATGAGAGACGGTATTGTGCAGCATATAGCAACGCCGTTGGGGTTATATAATAAACCGGCAAATAGGTTTGTTGCTGGATTTATCGGTTCGCCGCCTATGAATTTTCTTGAGTGCGGGATTGAGAAAACTGAAAAGGGTGTGTATCTGAATGAAGGTAAGTTTAAGCTTAAAGTCCCGGAAGACCTTACCGGGATATTAATTGAATACATAGGAAAACGCGTAGTGTTCGGGATGCGGCCGGAAGATATTTATGATAAACTTTACGCTCCTCTCGCGGATCCGGAAAGTACAATCACTGCTACTGTTGAAGTGGTGGAACCACTGGGGAATGAAATACATTTACATTTAACTACAGGCAAACAGATATTTGTTGCCCGGGTTGATGCGCATAACCAGGCACAGTCAAATCAGGATATTGAACTGGTCTTCAATATGCGTAAGATGCATATATTTGATATTGAAACCG
>JBBAAG010000139.1 GCA_041658405.1 Elusimicrobiota bacterium | reverse complement strand
CTTGAGAAAGCAAAGGAAGTTTTTACCGCTGAATTCCCGGAACTCGTTGACAAAATTAAGTTACACTTGCCGGAAGAAGAGTCAACACGCAGGGTTGGGCAGGCAATCGCCGCAGCGAGTTTGCCGGTAGTGAAGTAACAGGAATTGTTTAAATAAATAGGTTGTTCATTAATAAGGAGTAAAAGGTAAGTTTATGGAATTCAAAAATAAAACTGCGGAATTGTATATCCCGGATGGTAAACCTGAAACCGATGCGGTAAAGCGTACGACACATATTGCCTTATCCGCGCATCAGGATGATATTGAGATCATGGCGTACCACGGTGTATTAGAATGTTTTGGGCAGATAGATAAATGGTTCTTCGGTGTGACAGTAACCGACGGTGCGGGTAGCGCAAGGGATAATATTTACAAAAATTTTACGGATGACGATATGAAACGTATCCGTAAGAATGAACAAAAAAAAGCGGCATACGTCGGTGAGTACGGCGCAATGGCAATGCTTAACTATACGAGTTCACAGGTGAAAGACGCAGTGAATCCTGATGTTATAGCGGATATCAAAACCCTCCTTCTTGCAACCCGGCCAAAGGTGGTGTATACCCACAACCTCGCGGATAAGCATGATACGCATGTAAGTGTTGCTCTACGCACGATAACGGCATTACGTTCTCTCCCTGCCGATGCGCAGCCTGAGAAGGTGTTGGGTTGCGAGGTATGGCGTGATCTTGACTGGATGATTGATTCTGATAAAGTAGCGTTGAATGTGCAGGCGCATGAAAACCTTGCCGCTGCATTACTTGGCGTGTTTGACTCCCAAATCTGCGGGGGTAAACGGTATGATTTAGCGACTGTAGGACGCCGGCGTGCGCATGCAACTTATCATGCGTCACACGGTGTGGATGATACTACGGGATTAACGTTTGCAATGGACCTCACGCCGTTGGTGAAAGATAAAAATATGGATATTACCGAGTATGTCAATAGTTACCTATCAAGGTTTATGTCAGATGTGAGTACACGGGTAAATAAGTTTGCAGGGAAATAAGCCTCAAAAACCTGTTAAACGCATAACGAGTGATGAACAAAAAGCCGGGTTTACTTCGGAGCTGCTTAAAACCCGCGGGCTTAATACGGTATGTACAGAATCGCGATGTCCTAACCAGGCAGAATGTTATTCCAAAAAAACCGCTACCTTTATGCTGTTAGGGAAACAATGTACGCGTTCCTGCCGGTTTTGTTCAGTCAATAAATCAGTTTCTCCTGGTGTAAATATTGATCCCGATGAACCCAGTAAAATCGTTGAAGCTGTTAAGGCGCTGGGGTTGCGTTATGTTGTATTGACATCAGTTACCCGCGATGATTTAGTGGATAACGGTGCTGAACAGTTTGCTAAAACTGTGCGTTTACTCAAAGATAATATTGATGGGATTAAGGTTGAACTACTTATCCCTGATTTTAACGGGAGAGAAAGTTTGGTTGATATCATTACCAAAAGTAATCCTGATGTAATAGGGCATAACGTAGAAACTGTTCCAAGATTGTATCCTGAAATACGTCCTCAGGCGGTATTCAACCGGTCGGTTTCATTAATTGAATACCTAAAATCCGTGAATACCGGATATTTGATTAAGTCCGGGTTAATGGTTGGGCTTGGTGAAGTTGAGGATGAGGTTATTGAAGTAATGAAGGCGTTACGTTCCGCGGGATGCGATATTCTTACAATCGGGCAGTATCTTCAGCCTACACATCAGCAGGTTGGGGTTTATGAGTATATTCCCAAAGAAAAGTTTGAGTCTTACCGTAGAACAGGCGAAAACCTGGGGTTTAAGACAGTATATTCCGGCAGTTTTGTGCGTAGTTCATATCACGCGGAGGAAATTAGTGGAATTCTGTAGTTGAATCATACCAGGAAATTGAGTATACTAATACTTTACATATAATTTGTTTATAGAAGGGTTTATCTAGATGTTGCACGATCCTTTTTTTCTTAATAAAGCGCAGTCAAAGGTTTATTCTATATTCGTCATCACATGGATTGCACTTATCATTATTATGGTAAACATATTCGAAGTAAACATTTCCTCTTGGTTTAAGCATGCATTGGTTTTTCTGGTGATAGCAGGGATCGGAGTATCCCTTCTTTCCTTAATTTTTAAGAGTATACATTCCGAATTTATGAGGTTAACGGTTTCACAGGAAAAAAATGAAGGGTTGGCGAATGAGTTAACCCTGTCAAAAAAACAGTTGGAAGAACGTAATGAAACACTGCAGTATACAATGGATGAGATCGCTACTCTCGGGCAGATAACTAAAGCAATGACCAGTACAATGGAACTTGATAATATCCTCGATATCATACTTCAGGGGATTAAGCGGAATCTTAAGTTCGACCGTATAATAGTGTGTTTAGTTGATGAAAAACAGAGGGTGGTTGAGGGGAAGAAAGCTGTTGGAATAGAAGGTATCGATATTTCCGGATTAAAAATATCCTTAGATGAAAAAGATGATGCTATTGTCAGGACAGTACTCACTGCGCGGCCGTACATAATTTCTTCATTTGAACAGGCAAGTTCGATCCTGCGCCGTGCGGGTGAAATGATGAAAGACGGGGTGAATACAGCGTCATTATCCGGTGCGGCAAAAGTTTTTGTTGACCTTTTCTGGGGTTTACGTAACCGCGAACAGGCAATCGCTGCTGTCCCGCTTATTGCTAAAGACAAGGTTGCAGGGGTACTCATAGCGGATAATCTTCATTCAGGTAAGAAAATTGAGGAAAATGACTTGCGTACACTGGTAACGTTTACTAATCAAACCGGGTTAGCCATAGAGAATGCAAGGTTGTACAATACCGAACGTAAGTTCAGCGAAGAACTTAAACGCCAGGTAGAGCTCGCAAAACAGGAACTTGAAGCTGCGCAGTCAAAGCTTATACGTTCAGAACGTATGTCCGCATTGGGTGAGATGACAGCAGTGGTTGCGCATGAAGTGCGTAACCCTATGGCGTCGGTACGCGGTAGCGCACAGAGGATTGACCAAAAAATTGCGCCAAATGATCCTAATAAAAAATATACCGGCTTTATTATGCGCGAGATTGATAGGCTGGAACGTATTGTAAAAAATATGTTGAGTTATACACGCCAGCCTGAACCGCGGTGGAAGGAAGAAGATCTGAATCTTGTACTTGATGAAACATTATCATTCATGAATGACGAGATCTCGAAAGTTGATGCCAAGATCATCCGCGAGTTTGACCTTTCATTACCCGCAGCGCAGGTGGATGGCGCGTTACTTCGTCAGGTATTGTTGAACGTTATACAGAACGCGTTGTCATTTCTCGCAGGGCGCGAAAAACGTGAACTAAGAATAGGTACTGCAATGAAAGACGGTATGATGGAAATACATGTTGCGGATACCGGCCCCGGGATTCCCCCGGATGTTGTCCCCAGGATATTTGAACCGTTTTTCACAACTAAAGCTTCGGGTACGGGGTTGGGTTTAGCGATATCACAGAGAATAATTGAATCGCATAACGGGAAAATTGAAGTTAAGACCGAGATCGACCAG
>JBBAAG010000138.1 GCA_041658405.1 Elusimicrobiota bacterium | reverse complement strand
GCGCAAAAAATTTTACGAATGATACCTCCCGCGTGTCAAACACCATAGCGGCATACGCGCAAACGTCAGGGGGTGCACCCGGGGATACGGCCGCACCGTCAGCGGTTAATTCTCTCACTGCTGCTACTGGCAGTAGTGAAGGTAGTGTGGTGCTTACCTGGAACTCAACGGGGGATGATGCCGGTACCGGTAACTTAACCGGGCAGTATAAAATACAGTATCTCACAATAAATTCCGGGTGGAACGATTCCTCCGCACAAATTGTGTTGTCAACCACAAACATTACACCGGGTACTGTACGGGTATGGGATATATCGTCCGGATTAACCGCGGGAGTAACCTATTATTTCTCGGTATGGTCAGTTGATGAGGCGGGTAACGTTTCTGCAGTATCAAACCATCCGTCCGCACCGGCGTATAAGGTGTATTCCGGTACACAAACGACTGCAGGTGTGTATTACGGGCATGAAGGATTGTATTCCCTGGGTACCGGCGGGAATAAGGTTGATACTGCGAATGAACGTGTGAGTTACAGGTTCACCGCGCAGGTGACCGGGAATATTACTTCTGTGTATGTTCCCATATTTTCAGTTACCGGCAACCCTCCGGCTTTTTATTGCGGGATACAAAACGATACCAGCGGTAATCCTGCGGAGGCGTGGCTCACAGGGTCCGCTCCGGGAACGTTTGACGCTACAGCGTCCGGGTGGCAAAAGGTTGTGCTCGTATCACCGGCAAATGTTACCCAGGGCCAGGTGTATCATATAGTTGTTGAACAGGTAAGTACTGCTCCGGGGACGTCGAATAATATTTGGTTAACCTCAGGTCTTGATTACACAAAAGTGTTGCCGCTATACAATACTCTTGACGCTAATGCATCATCCCTGCGGGATAGCGGGACAGGTACCTGGGCGGTATTAAACGGGAAACAGCCGGTGTATCTCGTAGAATACGATAACGGTAGTGTTTATGGTAATCCGTGGAATACAAATACGGATACTGATATCTACGATGTCGTTACCACTGGCTGGGAATTTACCCTCGATAATGTAGCTGCAGATATTAGTATCACAACACTTGAAGCGTATATCCAAAAAGTGTATGACGATTCAGGGGATGACCTGTACTACGAAATTCGTGATATCACCTCGGGCAGTACGGTGGTTAAATCCGGAACTTTCGCTACGGAAGCTTCCTTTGTGCTGTCAAGTTCTTATACATGGAAAAGCATGGATATTTCACCGGCGTTAACACTAACAAAAGGGAAGAAGTATAGGATTACTTTTAGTTCGCCATACTCATACGGCGGGTACCGGTTGCATATCCCAAGAACCACAGGTAACGGGATAAGTTATGTTAATACTACGTATAACTCCGGGAGTTCGTATTCCGTTACTGATACAGGGTCAGGGAATGTTGCGGATACTAATGCTGATCCTGCAATACGGATGACAGCTGCCGGGGTGCAGTTTGCGGATACCACACCGCCGGGGAAGGTTGTTAACCTCATAGCTCAACCCGGGGTTAATACCGGTGAGTTAATCTTGCAATGGTCAACCCCGGGGGATGATGATGCTGCGGGGAATCTTACCGGATCATATAATATTGAGTATCTCACAGTAAATACAGGATGGTCCCGTGCGGGTTCTCAAATCATAACATCAGTTTCAAATGTTATACCCGGTACGGCGGTTAATCTTACCCTCACAGGCCTTGTTTCCGGGGCAACGTATTATTTCCGTATGTGGTATGCTGATGAAGAAACTAACTGGTCGGAAAGTTCAAATATAGTATTATCCTACGCAAAACCTGCAGTAGTGGCGGATACTACGCCACCCGCGGGGATTAATACTTTAGTTGCAATGTCAAACCAAACACAGTTACAGGTGAGTTTAAACTGGCAGTCAACCGGTGATGACGGGAGTATAGGTAATATTTCCGGGTTTTATAGTTTACAGTACCTCACTACTGACGGGCCGTGGGATGTGGAATCCGCACAGGTTGTTATCGCCACATCCAGCATCGTACCGGGAAGCCAGCAGAGTTATACCTTAGCACAGGCGTTAGCGGAAGGTGTAACCTACTATTTCTCGTTATGGACAACCGATGATGCGTTAAACGTTTCACCGCAGTCAAACATTGCGGTGGTGTATGTATCCCCGCAAACCGTGGCGGATACTATTGCTCCGGGAGCTATCACCAACCTCACCGCAGTGTCCGGTAATGTATCAGGGCAGGTAATACTTTCCTGGACGTCACCCGGTAATGACGGGTATGTAAATTTATTAAACGGTAATGTTCTTATACAGTACGCAACGGTTGATAGCGGTTGGGATGCACAAGCCGCGCAGGTTGTCGTTCCTATGAGCAATATTAACCCCGGAAGTACACAAAGTTATAGCGTTATCTCTCCGCTTATCCCGGGGACAACATATTATTTCTCAGCATGGGTGCGTGATGCTGCTAATAATATTTCTGCTGTATCAAACCATCCTTCGGCGGTAGCGCAAAAAATGCCGGGCTCGGTATCCGGTATTATCCGCCAGGCAGTGACACTTACACCGGTTGCCGGGGCGGTTATTGAAATCCTGCAGGATAATGCTGTTATCACCCAGACTTCCTCCAACCAAAACGGGGTGTATATCTTACAGCTTACCACCGGGACGTATAATCTTCGTGTGTCAGCAGAGAGGTATCAGACAAGTATTGCTTCAGATATTGTTGTCGGGTTGGAGTCAAGCGTGCAGGTTAATATCGACCTTACCTTATTATCAAATACCGCGCCGTCGCTTAGCTGGACAAATGAAACTGGTTATACCACTGCCGGGGTGGCGCCGTTAACCGGGCGGCCGGGTGCAAATTTTATCTTCCGTGTAAAATACCGGGATACTGAAGATGACCCGCCGTTAAGCAGTTATCCTAAGGTGCATATAAAGAAAAGCGGGGTGGAAGTCATTGTTGCGACATTAACCGCTGTGGGGAATAATTATTCCCAGGGTGCGGTGTATGCCGCGACGGTAACGTTTACCTCCGGAGGGAGTTATACTTACTGGTTTGAAGCATACGATATTTATTACGCTACAGCGTCCGGTGTGCCGACAAATGAGATGTCAGGGTTACAGGTGCTTAACCGCAGCCCGGTATTATCATGGACCGGGGAGACAGGATACTTTAATACCGGCGAAAAACCGGTAACCGGGACAGTGGAAGACCTTATTACTTACCGTGTAAAGTATGTTGACTACGACGGTGATACGCCGTTAACCGGTTATCCCAGGGTTGTTATTAAACTTGAGGGTAATGATTTTGTTACAATCCCCCTGAACGTAAGTACCGGGCCGTATACCACCGGGGTTATATGTTCAACAAGTGTGGTGTTAAGTTTTGCGGGACGGTATACTTATAAGTTTGAAGCTTATGACAAGTATAACGCTAAGGCTTCAGGATTACCGGTCTCTAATAATGACGGGCCTACAATCTCGGGGTATAACCTCACCCCGGAAGTTTTTCTGCAATGGACTGACGAAACTGGGTATAAAGATACCGCGGTGAAGCCATCTTTTGGGACT
>JBBAAG010000137.1 GCA_041658405.1 Elusimicrobiota bacterium | reverse complement strand
AAACTAGCACATCAACATCCCCAGTGGACACACAAATGTTTGTGTACGACAAAGCGTTAGGAAACAGCGTATACGAAATAACCGGGAGTACTGTTACACGTAACGTCTACGCCTGGCCGAGTAACAAGCTGGTTTGTAAAGTTACAGTCAACGGCTCATCAACTACTGCAAGTTATTTCCATACAGATGGTCTCGGGAGTGTATCCGCCTTGACCGACAGTAATGGCGCG
Organism: Elusimicrobiota bacterium; assembly: GCA_041658405.1. Taxonomy (NCBI): domain Bacteria; kingdom Pseudomonadati; phylum Elusimicrobiota; species Elusimicrobiota bacterium. The sequence goes on along the minus strand of JBBAAG010000137.1, from coordinate 3,377 downwards.
GTGACGAATTCGTACAAGTACGACCCGTTTGGTAACATTCTGAGTATGACCGGTAATAACAACGCTGCACGTTATATCGGCACGTTAGGCGCAATGGACGACGATACAGGCCTCGTATTAATGGGTGCCAGATACTATGACCCGATGCTAGGACGGTTTATCTCAAAAGACAAGTTACAGCGTACGAACCGGTATATGTATTGTTCCAACAACCCTGTGAACTTCGTGGATCCCAGTGGATTGGAGGAAGTGTCTAAGGAATCTGTGATATCAGGATATGAATCTGAAATAGAAATGATAATGAGACACTGGACAATGTACGAAGAAATCGGGGAAGTAGAAACTGCACTAGGTATGATAAATTACTTAGAATACAGTATTAATGAATGCTGGCAATTAGTATATGAACAGTATTATCCTTCAGAACAGAGTGAGGAAATACCTGGGGAAACAACAGAAACGGACTCAGGTAGTACTCAAACTGAAGGAGTAAGTAGCGTAAATGAGCAAGGAACAGGTGGGAATGAGAGTGACCCGCAGCAACAGGATAGTAATATAAATACAACAAACGAGACTGATGCTGCAGGTCAACAAGCGACAGCGAATGCGCAACAACAATCCGGTAGCACAGAAAGCGGGAATACGGGCAGTAATGTAACAAAAGATCAAACGACAACGCCCGGCACTCAAAACCAAACTGCTAAAACTGACGCTAACGGCGCTGTCGCTTCGGCAACAAACTCTAATGGAACAACAAAAACTGAACAAGCATCGCAAAACAAATCATTACCAGAAATAGATGAAAATAAATTTAGGAATGAACCTGGACTTGAAAATCCGGATTTTGACCCTATATGGTTTATTGCGGGAGGAGTAGCATCAAAAATAACAAGTATCCCAAAATTCTTGAATGTGCCAATATATCCATCATTAATAAGAATTGACTTTGGAAAGATTAATCAAGCAGGTGGAGCAATAATAAAACATATTAACATTGGTGGAAAGGGCTCTGGATTACCTTTTAACGCACATATTTGGTCTGGGAATTGGTATAATCCTTTTAAGTGGTTTAAATAGGAAGGTGAACTAATAATGTCTTTTACTATTGACTCCCCAAAACAATTTAATGATAAACTTGATGAAATAGGAATATATACAATATCTAATTGGGATAGATATGATTTGGAAATACAAATAGTTATAAGTATTCTTAAAAATATTAGACAAGATAAACACAAATTAATAATTGGTCGACTCAATGCTTTGGACAATAACAAATTTATTAAATTTCTTAATAAGCAAAAGCTGTCATGGTCATTGAAGATGAATTATAAGCCTAATATGTCAATAATTAAAAAATATATTTTACATTCATTGTTTGGTTGGATAATGCCGGATTACAAAAAACCTTGGGTTTTTTTTCAGATAAATGATGTTAAAGATATAGAAATACTATTACCGTATTGGAATCATTATGGTGGAGAATATATATTTATGTTGACTGAAAACGATTTTAACGAGGTTGAGTGGACTAATGCGAGAAACGATTATTACGGTACACTATGGCAATATTTGGGAAAAGTAGCTTTAAATAATTATTGTACGTTAGTTGTTGGTGATGACTATATTCAATTATTACTTGCACGTAAAGAACTCGGTGTAATTTATAATAAAGTAAAAACAATAATTGAAGAATATAATAATAAAATAAAATCTTAAATATGGTTATATCAACTCACACAAGTAACATATCCCGGAGGAAGACAGCAGAAGTATGAGTACGACGACGTGGGTAACCGTACGAAGTATACCGACTGGTCGGGAACGATGACATACCAGTACAACAATGCAAACATGTTGACCTCATACGGGGTTATACTAAACACCGGTACTGTTACAGGGAATTATGATATCACCTCTTCCACCAACAATATTACAGTAGGCATCTCAGTGATTGCATCGTCAAAAACGGCAGTGTGCGAATACGACAGTTACGGCAACATGACAGCGCGGGTAGAGAATGGTAACCGCACAGAATATGTTTACGATTACGAAAACCGGTTAACCAAAATCGTTTTCCCTAACGGCAGTTACCAGCAATACAAGTACGATCATGCAGGGAAACGCGTGATGCTAGAAAAGTATAAAACTAGCACATCAACATCCCCAGTGGACACACAAATGTTTGTGTACGACAAAGCGTTAGGAAACAGCGTATACGAAATAACCGGGAGTACTGTTACACGTAACGTCTACGCCTGGCCGAGTAACAAACTTGTATGCGCCGTAGCGGTGAACAGTTCCACAACGACAATAAAATATTTCCATACTGACGGTCTCGGGAGCGTATCCGCCTTGACCGACAGTAACGGCGCGGTAACGAATTCATACAAATACGACCCGTTCGGGAATATTTTAAGTATGACCGGTAATAACAACGCTTCGCGGTTTGTTGGCTCACTTGGCGCAATGGACGACGATACAGGCCTTGTACTCATGGGTGCCAGATACTACGACCCTGTGTTAGGACGGTTTATCTCAAAAGACAAGTTACAGCGTACGAACCGGTATATGTATTGTTCCAACAACCCTGTGAACTTCGTGGATCCCAGCGGGCTTGAGGAAGAATCGGCGTTTTCTATGTCTGATTTGGACAACCCTGATTACCGGGAATGGGTTTCGGTACAGTATGCATCAGGTAACGAACTTGTAGTAATGACACAATGGCAGATGATGCAAGAATATCAACAATACTATAGCCCTTCAGATTTAGGAACGGTAGATTATCTTCCCTATGTACCAATAACCACTCAAGAATATTATGAGTACAATGGTAACCGGTATTACTACGGAATAACCGGGCCCGCAAATGAGGAAGGACTCGCGGCATGGATAGAGGATCAAAAAAAGAAAGAAGCAGAATATGCTGCAAATCCGGAATATTATGCGTCCGCTAATACCAGCGTAACTGACGCGGTGGAGTATTCAGTTGTGTATAAGAACGATGAGGAAATATTAGATTATAGATTGTTCGATAAACTGAAACAGTTTGCCAAAATATACAAGCTTCATATAACCATAACATCGGGATACAGGCTAACAGGCAGCCATACTGAAGGAATATCCGCTGATATACGAGCTGACGGTAAGACAATGAAGAACTTATCGGATATGGCATACAAAAGCGGATTATTCAACAGAATCGGGGTGTATGAGGAAGGTAAGGATTATTCTGGAGATGTGACAGGTCCACATGTTCATTTAGATATGAAAGATGAAAAAAATTATTGGAGATACGAACCTGAGAAATATCCTACTGATCTATATAATTATAAGTCTAATTATAATGATCTCTGGACAAAAGATAAATGAAAATG
>JBBAAG010000136.1 GCA_041658405.1 Elusimicrobiota bacterium | reverse complement strand
TAACCCCAAACTACCTTCCTGTATCAGGTCAGTTAATTCCATATTTGCACCCATATGCTTCTTCGCAATGGACACTACCAACCTTAGGTTTGCACGAATAAGCTTGAGTTTATTCTGCAATATTTTTTCTTCAAGTTCAATTATACGGTCATAATTCTTAATTAAATCATTCGCAGGAACGTTTAATGAACTCTTTAGGCGTTTAAGCCGTTGCTGTGCATTACGAAAATTCAGCAGCATAGACTCTATTCCTGTCATCGTATACCCTGTGGTTTGACGGAATACGTACTGCGATATCTTTCCTTTCTTTGCCTGGTTATAAAACTCTTTCACTTCATCAAGCGACATACCCAGCCGGTATTCATAGCGCTTGACCTCAAATTCGTTTTCTTTTAACCTTCTTGCGAGGTTTTTAATTTTACTGGTCAATCGTTTAATACGTTCACGGTTTAGATTAAGTTTGATAATATGAGGAACAATCTTTTTCCGTTCCTCCTGGACACTAAAATATACAGCCTTTCGTTGTTCCGGGTTAAGTTTTGACTTTAACTTCAACCGTATCTGTTCAACACGTTTTTCTATCCGTGTGATAAGCTGCACCACATTTTGAACTTTCTGCCGCATTTGATTCAACTGCTTGGTACTTTTCCTACCCCGTGGCATAAGCTCTTTCGGTGTCATCTCATTTTCCTGGAGAAAAGTTTCCCACCTACGTATCTCTCGTAAAGTAATCGGTGATTCCAACACCATCTGTTGCAACATTTCCTCGTTCTCTTTAATTCCCCGTGCAAGCGTTACTTCTTCATCCCGGCTAAGCAACGGTACTTTACCCATCTCTGATAAATACATCTGCAGGGAGTTCGCAACAATATCTTCAAGCTCACCGGAAAAACCTACAGTATCTTCCGGAAAGTCCAATGACTTCTTTAACTTATCCTTCTCAACTATTTCAATCCCCAACTCCTCTAACGTTGAAAAAAAACCGTCAAGATCACCTGAATGCAAAAACTCGTCAGGCAATATACGATTAATCTCATCGTAGGTTAAAAACCCATTCGCTTTACCCTGATTAATCAAATCCTTTATCGGATCGTCACGTTCAACCACTTCTCAACATCCTCCTATATCAATAAAATATTTTACTCTCAATGCCTGGTACCTTTAAGCCTGCGCATAATCCTGTTGTATTCATTAACAACTTCATGATCTTCCGGTGAATAATCCTCTGCTTGTTTCAACGTACAGATATTCCCCACTTCCTTTTTCAAAAGCTCGCACTTACGTTTAAGGTACTTATCCTCAATCGTCTTCATCACACCCTGCACAGTTTTTTTTACGTCAGAAAATCCTCTGTCCAACATCACTACCCGTGAAAGCCAGTCGTGTAATTCAGTATTTTCGTCGTTGAGATACATACTCAGGATATCATTGACGCACACCTTAAACCCATGTTCATCGCGTTCCATCAGATATTTTATAGTATCCGCCACTCTTTTGTCCTCGAGCATTTCAACAACACTAAACTCCCGTACATCTTTAATAAGGCCCGGGGTATTCACTACCAGATTAAGAAGTTCTTCTTCCACGGTAATTTTATTATTCACCTCGACCCTCTGAATATCACTACCAAAATCTTTACTCCCTGTTTTCTCGTACTTACGCAGTTCCATCGACAAAATCTCGGGTTGAATATTAACCATGTTTGAGAGATAACACAGAGCTTCATTTTTTACTACTTCATTAGGTATTTTTACCATAAATTCTATGGTAGACTTTACGACATTACGCTTACCGGCAGACGTACCATTGCCGTACTTAGCTACTAGTGTGTCAATATAGAACTCAAACCCTTCTTTTGCGGTTTCAATTAACTTAGCGTACAACTCCGCGCCATCCGGTTTATTAAGAAGTTCATCCGGATCCTTTGCTCCTTTGATTACTATCACTTTTGGATAAACATCTGCCGCTAATAATATCGCTATACTGCGCAACGTAGCGATTACCCCGCTGTTATCACTGTCAAACGATAAATACACTTCATCACTGTACCGTTTAAGAATCCCGACATGTTCATTTGTCAATGCCGTACCTAACGGCGCAACAGCGTAAGTAAATCCCGCCTGATGCAACGATATTGTATCCATATAACCTTCTACCACAACAATCTTCCCTGCTTCTCTTACACCTTGAGAACACTGTGATAACCCATACAATGTACGGCTTTTACTAAAAACCATAGTCTCCGGTGAGTTAATATACTTCGCTTGTTCATTATTCGCATCGTCGAGTATTCTTCCCCCGAACGCTATTATCCGATTTCGCTGATCGAATATCGGAAACATCAACCTAGAGCGAAACGTGTCATACCACTCATTACGCGTATCCGCAAACCTTACAAGCCCGGACCTACTCAATTCCTCGTCTTTATATCCGTTGGATTTCAATAATCCAACCACACTATTATCCCGGGGTGAATACCCGATCTTGAACTTATTCACTACATGGTCGTCAACATTACGTTTCTTTAAATACTGCCTCACCCCACGTGTTTCCTGTGAATCACAAAGATAATTATGATAATAATCCGCAACCGTCTCGTTCATCTTAAGAAACTGTTCGCGTTTAGCCTCAGCTTCAGGATTTCTCGTATACCTTGTACTTTGAGGTAATGTAATATTTGCACGTTTTGCCAGTACCTCCAAAGCTTCCGGCATAGTAATCTTGTCCATCATAATAACGAACCGTATGACATCCCCTCCAACACCGCAGCCAAAACAACGAAACAACCCTTTTTCCTGGCTTACCAGAAATGACGGCGTTTTTTCTTTATGAAACGGGCATAACGCTTTATACCCACGCCCGGCTTTTACAAGGTTAGGCACCCTATCCCGCACAACTTCTACGATATTAACCTTGGTACGTATTTCATCAAATATGCTGTTATCACTCATAAAGTATTTGCTATTTTTTTGCGGCAGTAACTCTTACGCCAAACCGTATCACGACGAGTGGCAATACCGCACAAATCCGGAACACGGAATGATGTTGAGTTTTCCATATTTTTTCTCAACCTTGTCAAACAACAAGTTCAACCCCAGATTATCCGACGATATATGCCCCGCTATTATGACGTTAAGATTCGCTGATTGCGCGTCTTTATAATGTTCATCGCTCATATGCATTGCTATCACAGTTGATACACCTGCGGTAGTAAGTTTTTCTAGAAGTTTAGCAGAACCTTCCGTCCCGCCGGTCATGTCTACAAATACTTTTCCTACGTGCCTGTCGGGAGAGCCCACGAGAATTTTCGGTCCCTGTCCATAAGACGCTGCGTATTTATATTCAGGAACAGATTTCAGGAGTTTGACTGCATCTTCCAAACGTTCAACTTTTTCTTTTTCAAACATTTTCTGCAAAAAACTCGCTACATGATTATCCGCAGGAGTATGAATACACACCATAGGAACGTCCAATAACTGCGCCGCATCAACCGCGCGGGTATGATTCAACCCTGAGACTCTTCTCCCGATTTCTTTTATCCTAGGTTCCATTAACCCTTCCGCAACACTAATTGGTACACCGTATTTCGCGAGAATCGGTGCTTGTATACCCATAACCTCGTAAAACGTCGCATATGCCTTACCTTCAGGATGATGAGCAATAAGGAGGTCAACCTTTTTCCCGCGTGTACGTAAAGCGTCTAACAGCAACACTTCCGGTTCTTCTGCATCAATACCAACCATTACAGTTTTAATTTCAGTATTCTCATCACCGTACAATACCCTGCTGTCCGCATACGGGTTTACCAG
>JBBAAG010000135.1 GCA_041658405.1 Elusimicrobiota bacterium | reverse complement strand
TGAAAATGAATAATAAGTATTTGTTGAGCGTAATAATAAGCCTATTCTTGTCGAGCAGTACAGAACATTTATGCGCGGGGGGATATATTAACGTAGACAGTATATATTGTGCTAAGAAACCGGGACAAGAAAAAAAGTATTTGTTGAAAAAAGAAATGAACCTGTATTTTTCCGAGACACAAAATTACGCAGGGGAATCATGGGCGCATATATGTGCTTATGGAATTCGCAATGGTTATTTTGATATAGATTATTGGATCGAAACCAAATATGTCCATTTTGTATCAACGTCTTCAGCGGAACAGTTGTTTAGAGAGAAGAAATATGACGAAGCCTTGAGGGAATATTTTGTAATTGGTTATGATGACAATCTATTAGACGACGAATTGAGAAAACGCGTAAAAAAGAGAATGCTTGATATTGAAAAATGCATGGATGGAATTGAGAAAGAACTGCTGCCTGGCGTAACATATAAGGATAAGAAAATATTATTTCGTAACGAAATAATTGTTTCACCGTATCATCCCGTCGTATTTAAGAAACACAAATTGGTTTGTAATAAAACAGCAAATGCTTTTGATTTCTATGATATAAATGGTAGATTGAGATATTCTATTAATACAAGTGGACGATGGTATGAGTTAGCGATAGCTCCTAACGAAAAATATATTATATTATATTTCAATGATCTCGGAGCAGGAAACACAGTGTTGGTATATGATATAAATGGCAATCTAAAGGCTCGTATTGATGATAAAGGTATTGCTTTTATTACACTTGTTTATTTTAATCACACTAGTACGGCATTTAACATACTTTATATGGGATATCTTATTAACACATACACTACCGCTGGGAAATTGGTTAAAACAATAAAAATAAGATGAATAATATTAAGTACGACAGTTACGGCAACATGACCTCGCAGGGAAACGAGTAATGAGTAAAACATTAACAACGATAACAAAATATGTATTAATATCATTATCTTTACTAACAACCGAATTCTGTTATGCTGAGTATTCTATCGATGCGGTCCTCAGCGGGTTTGGCAGTACCACTGTTAATACCAGTTATCAATCCGTTGTTTTACTTGGCGGGCAGGAAGTTATTGGCAGCAGCGTAACTTCAACGTACAACCTGGGAATCGGGCATATATACCATCTCCCTTTGGCAGCGACGACATACTACGAACCCCCGGTGCCGGGCAGTACGCCCTACTGGGCATCAGCGTACGGCGATAATACTCACACGTCAAACAGTTCGTTAGTTTCCGGCCCGCACCGCGAACCCATACTCTCAAGCGCAGCACTTGTAGCGTCGCAGTACGCTACGGTCCCGCCGATAGTGGATAGTGAAGGAATTGTGTACCTCGCGTTTGGTACGTTACTAAAGATGTATGACAACACAACTGGCGCGATGACAGAATACTACACGTTTGCCGATAACATAAATGCGGTAACAGTCGGTAACTCCGACGACCTATATGTCATAACGAACGCAAACCGTGTGTACAAGTTCGTAGGCGGCGAACTTGCGTGGGTGAGCGCAGTATATACTTCTAACGTATCTCCCGTGACAATAGGATACTCTGCGGATAATGCAGTATACATTACTGCAGGAGACAACACGGTTTATGCATTGTCTATAACATACGGAACAGAAAACTGGTCCTCTGGATTAGGCGGATATCTTACACCCGATTCGGAATGGCTGTCAGGGTCGTCTATTGGTAATGATACAGGGGATAGGTTATACATAAACACTGATATAAGCGTTTTATCAGTCAACACCTCAAACGGTGCGTATGTTTGGCGTACCGATCTTAGTTCGGATTGTTATGGTCCCGAATTTACGTCAGTATACACTCCGGCAGTAGACGAAAACGACAATCTTTACGTTAGTGTATTGGTAACAAATAACGGTGAGCCCGGGTATACGTCTTATGTTAAGAAACTGGATAATTCGGGTAATATACTCTGGGCGCACAGTATGGCAAACGAAGACGTGTTGTCAATCCCAAATGTGATGGACAGCAATAATGTTAGCGTACTATATCATGAAGTAGTTAATAATCCCGAAGAAACAAAGGAAATGAGCGGTATCCGCGCGTTAAACACTTCTAATGGTACTACTAAATGGGAATACTATATTCCAAATTTAACGGATATTCCAGCCCCGCGGTACCTCATCTCTGACAAAGACAACGTTGTATACGCATGTTCTGACAATAATGTTTTATACGCAGTCTACGGCGGTTCCCGTGCGTGGAGCCAGCCGGTATACGGTGATAGCGGTTTTATGATGGCATTAGGAAAATCCGGCGCATTGTTTTTGCTTAACCATGACAGTACCGGCAGCATATTTTCTTCCTACGCAATCCGTTCGTTACCCAGCATCGCGCAGCCTAACGGCGCGAATACCGGCGTATCCCTACACGCGGAAGACGCGAACGGCGTAAATATTCAAGCACCGATGACATCAATCACTACGCCCTCAACCAACGATATTGAAGGTACGGAGAATATTGTGTATTCAGTCAACACGTTGACCGGCAACTTGTACTACCCTATCACCGACATATATTTGCCCAATAGCCGCGGATTGCCGTTACACTTCACGCGTACCTACAACAGTATGCAGCGCTTCCTTGGCCCGTTTGGCTACGGGTGGACGCATCCGTTTGATACGCGGTTACGTATCGAAACTGATGGTACGCTTACGCAGTACCGCGGGGATAGCGCGGAGATAAAGTTTACGTACGACCCTATTGAAGAATACTACTACCCGCCTAGCGGCACGCGGACAAAGATATATATTAACTACTCTTCCAACGTATACACAATGCGCGAGCAAGTCGGCGGTGTTCATTACGATTATGACATCCAAACCGGGCTGCTCAAAAGTATAGTTGACCCCAACAATAACACAGTAAGTTTTGAATACTCAGACACTACCGGCACAACGCTCGGGGGTAACCTCTGTAGAATCACTGACGTTGTAGGCAGGGTTATACAGCTTGAGTATAACGAAAAAAACTTTATTCAGCTTATAGTTGATCCTTTGGGTCAAGGGACGAGTTATTATTACGAAACTGCTGGGTACCATCTCACTAGAGTCGAAGGCCCGGGGGGATATGTGGCGTGGTATGAGTATAACAGTCCTATAAATGCTAATTTGTTAACCAGGAATGAAGACCCGCGGGTCCGGCCGAAACGGTTCGCCGTACGTACCTATGAGTACAATTTCGCTGGAAGATGCAGCTACCAGTATGGAGACGACGGGGAAAGTGTTTCTATATCCTACGACGATGCCGCCCGTGAAAACACGTTTACTGACAGCCGGCAGAACACCACAAAGTTTTTGTTTGACAGTTCCGGACGAATCACCCAGATCACCAATGCATCGCCGTTGGTGTTAACGAAACATTATGACTGGGATTCCGGGAACAACAACACAAAAGTTACCGGTTACGGCGGTAATGTGTATACCTACGAGTACGATACTAACGGTAACGTGTCCTCAATGACCACACCCGCAGGGACGACGCTCTACACATACGATAGTACGTTCAACAAAATTGAGTCATTCACCAACGAACGCGAATACACGCATACGTACCACTACGACACTAAAGGCAACCTTGACTTAATAACCGACCCCTACGATAAAACCGTACAAAACTTTTATGACAGTTACGGGCAGTTATCATGGACGAAGAACGCGAGGAATAAGTATACCTATTACTACTACGACGCTTATGGTAATAGGTACAAAACCGTTGATGCTGAGAACAAAACGTCCTACACATACTACGATACGTTAGGGCGTTCGACCTATACGGTAAACGCGCGGGGGTACGCTACGGTAAACACGCTTGACG
>JBBAAG010000134.1 GCA_041658405.1 Elusimicrobiota bacterium | reverse complement strand
CTGAAGTACATCCTGCTTCATTTGTAACAGTATAGTTATATGTTCCGGCTACAAGTCCTGATATTGTTGTACTTGTAGTTGATCCTCCTATTGAACCCGGATTAATAGACCAGGCTCCTGACGGCAAACCGCTCAAAACAACACTTCCTGTTGCTACCGTACACGTTGGTTGAGTAATTGTTCCTACGGTTGGAGCTGTTGGTGTTACCGGTTGGGCATTGATAACCACATTAGCTGATGCTACTGAAATACATCCTGATGCATTGGTAACTGTATAGGTATATGTTCCGGCTGCAAGTCCTGATATTGTTGTACTTGTAATTGATCCCGTTATTGAACCCGGATTAATAATCCAGCTTCCTGCCGGCAAACCGCTTAATACTACGCTTCCTGTTGATACCGCACACGTTGGTTGAGTAATTGTTCCTACGGTTGGAGCTGTTGGTGTTACCGGTTGGGCATTGATAACCACATTAGCTGATGCCACTGAAATACATCCTGATGCATTAGTAACTGTAAAGTTATATGTTCCGGCTACAAGTCCTGTTATTGTTGAACTTGTTCCTGTTCCAGTAATGCCACCTGGATTTATTGTCCAGATTCCTGTTGCCGGCAAATAATTTAAGACTACACCTCCTGTTGCTACAGTACACGTTGGTTGCGTAATTGTTCCTACGGTTGGAGCTGTTGGTGTTTCTGGTTGCGCATTGATAACAACATTGGCTGATACTACCGAAGTACATCCTGCTGCATTTGTAACAGTAAAGTTATATATTCCTACTGCAAGGCTTGAAATGGTTGTACTTGTATTTGATCCTGCTATTGAACCCGGATTAATAGTCCAGTTTCCTGACGGCAAACCGCTTAAAACAGCACTTCCTGTTGCTACAGCACACGTTGGTTGAGTAATTGTTCCTGCTATTGGAGCTGTTGGTGTTGCATTTACTGTAAGGGTAGCAGCATTTGATGTTGCATTGCTGGAGCCACTGCAATTGGTAATATAACAGCGATATTGAGGACTTCCGGCTGTGGTAATTCCCGTTACACCTAAGGTTGCCGTAGTTGCATTAGTATATGATGCGCCTGCGGGAGTGCCATCTAGTACGTTTGCCCATGTACCGCCATTATTATATTGCCATTGATAGGTAAATGGAAATGTGCCGTTTGCACCAACTGTAAATGATGTATTTCCTGAGGTTGCACACATACTATTATCTGCTGGTTGCGTTTCTATAGTAACAGACACACATGAAGAAGTAACTGTTACAGTTACAGTAAAAGTTGCTCCAACGCATAATCCTGAAGTAGGTGTTACTGTATAAGTTGCAGTACCGGTTCCTGAAAGAATAGTTAAGCTTCCACTAATATTTGATTGTGGAATTGTTTGTGCGCTTCCTCCAGTTACTCCACCTGTATAAACTGGGGCTGTCCATGTATAAGTGGTTCCCACAGGAACTCCACTTGGAGTTACTGTAAATGTTCCACCTGTTAAAATTGATGTTGTTTGATTAGAAACACTTGGTGTTGCCGGTTGGGCATTGATAACCACATTAGCTGATGCTACTGAAGTAAATCCTAATGCATTTGTAACAGTAAAGTTATATGTTCCGGCTACTAGTCCTGATATTGTTGTACTTGTTCCTGTTCCGGTAATGCTACCCGGATTTATTGTCCATGTACCTGTTGCCGGCAAACTATTTAATACTACACTTCCTGTTGCCACAGCACATGTTGGATGAGTAATTGTTCCTACTGTTGGAGTTGCTATAAACTGATTTGAAATTGTATAAGCGCCATAACCGGAAATATTTGTACATTTAATATAATATGTGCCAGGAGTAAGGTTGTTGTAAGTAAACGTTTTTATGAAAACAGCACAATTATAACCGCCACCCATACCTACTAATTGAGTTACGCTGTCTTGATCGTAAAGAGTAGCGTCAAAGCACACAGTGGAGTCAGAGCCGGTGTTTACAACTACTTTCCCATTTGCAGTAATGGTTATTTTATACCAGTCGGTAGCATCAGTTATCAAGTTGCCATAGTACCCAATATGTCCTGTAAGAGTATCGTTAACAGGGAGATTAATAGCTGCTATAGCAAAGTTATTAGGCTCTACATCGTTTGTTAAATTAGCCGGAGTGAATAAGTTAGATATAGTATAAGCGCCATAACCAGAAATATTTATACATTTAATATAATATGTGCCAGAAGTAAGGTTGTTGTAAGTAAACGTTTTTATGAAAACAGCACAATTATAACCGCCACCCGTACTTGCTAATTGAGTTACGCTGTCTTGATCGTAAAGAGTAGCGTCAAAGCACAAAGTGGAGTCTGAGCTGGTGTTTACAACAAGTTTACCATCAGCAGGAATGGTTATTTTATACCAGTCGGTAGCATCAGTTATCAAGTTGCCATAGTACCCAATATGTCCTGTAAGAGCACCGTTAACAGGGAGATTAATAGCTGCTATAGCAAAGTTATTAGGCTCTACATCGTTTGTTAAATTAGCCGGAGTGAATACGTTAGATATAGTATAAGCGCCATAAGCAGTAGGACAACTTGTAGCTGCTACACATTTAATATAATAAGTGCCAGGTGTAAGGTTGTTGTACGTCATAGTATTATTTATAATATTACAAGCATATGGTGAACCAGAACCTGCTATATTTGTTATACTGTCCTGATCGTATAAGTATCCTAATATTAACAAAGTTGGATCAGAGATTATATTAACAACAAGTTTACCATCAGAAGGAATGGTTATTTTATACCAGTCTGTAAGATCAGTTATCAAGTTGCCGTAGTACCCAAGATGTCCTGTAAGAGTACCGTTAACAGGGAGATTAATAGCTGTTAAAGCATGGTTATTAGGCTCTGTGTCGTTTGTTAAATTAGCAGGAGTGAATACGTTGGATATAGTATAAGCGCCATAAGCAGTAGGACAACTTGTATTCCTTGCACATTTAATATAATAAGTACCAGGTGTAAGGTTGTTGTACTTCACCGTATCATTGAAAATATTACAAGCATAAAAGTCAGCTGCTAATTGTGTTATACTGTCCTGATCATATAGATAAATTTGCAGGCGCAACGTTGCGTCAGAGATTGTATTAACAACAAGTTTACCATCAGCAGGAATGGTTATTTTATACCAGTCTGTAGCATCAGTTATCAGGTTTCCATAATACCCAATATGTCCTGTAAGAGTATTGTTAACAGGGAGATTAATAGCTGCTATAGCAAAGTTATTAGGCTCTGTGTCGTTTGTTAAATTAGCCGGAGTAAATTGGTTGGAGATGGTATAAGAACCAGACCCAGTCCCCCATAACGTTGCCCTCACAAAATAAGTACCTGGCATAAGACTATTGTGCCTAACTGTATCCTTCACTCCGGCAAGCCAGGGGGATGCAATCTGTGTGGTGCCGTTAATATCGTATAAATAAAGGTCTAATTCCAACGAAACAGCAGATACAGTACTAATGGTCAATTTACCATCTGAAGGTATAGTAATTTTCCACCAATCATAAAGATCGGTTCCTCCTAAAGTTCCGGCATCCGAGGCGTTTACTCCGAGAATGTTAGCTTGCGAAGCTACATTGTTAGGTTCTGTTTCTGCCAACACAAAAAATGGAGCAGAAAGAAATAAAGAAATAAAAAATAAATTTTTCATAATTTGTTTTGTTTTAAGGGTTTTATTAATCGGGTTTTTATAATGAATCAGCAAAAATAGAAGATTTTTTTTAAAAAACAAATTTTTACTTCCCACTTATGGCAAACGCATCTAATTTTTCAATCCCTGCCTACCGGACAGGCAGGCCGGCGAGGCAGGGTAGGCAGGGATTGCTTTTATTTGTTTTGTTTATTTGCCCAGCCAACCAAGCGGATCGGTAAGAACCTTGCCATACCATACTTCGAAGTGAAGTTCTGTCTTTGATTCGTCATCATCAGTGAAAACAAGACCGATGCTTTGTTTGATTTTTATG
>JBBAAG010000133.1 GCA_041658405.1 Elusimicrobiota bacterium | reverse complement strand
CCCCGCGGCTGTACACTGGAAACGGGCGTTCCAGCCTGAGGTACATTCCCCCAACTTTTTCGGGGAATACCACCATATTACGGTTATCCGGCACAGTCATTGATTTTACTTCGAACTTCTCAAAATCTTCAGTCACCGCAATCCCGCCCCGTAAGCCATGAAAGGTGTCCACTGCAAAACACAACACAACCTTACCGTCGATAACAGTCAGCCTCGGGTCATATGCGCGTTTAATTTCTTTATCATTAAAAAATTCGCGGTTAAGTATCGGTTTTGGCTGGACATCCCACTTTTTCCCGTCGTTACTGTACGCCAGGCCGAGGTCGATATATTTAAGTTTACCTTCCCACTTGTCATACACGTCATTACGGAAAACCATGACATACTTCCCCTGATACTTCGTGATCCCCGCGTTGTAGGTTAGCGTTGCCGGATACGGCACGTCTTTCCCCGAGAGTACAGGGTTACCGGGATACCGTTTGATTACCGTGCTGGATTTAAGTTCTGCCATAATATCATCCTTTCGTTAATTAAATATTTCATTTCCAACTTTTAACGATACACATAATACTTTCCGCGGTTTCAATATCCTTAACCCCGCTGACTGTCATTAACACACCCTGTGGTTTGAACGTACTAATAAACTGTTCTACATTACCCGCTGGGACAGTCACGCAAAATGCTTTGTTTGCGTTTTGAATTTTTTTGTAGACCTCTACCCAGGAGGTCCACTTATCCTTCCCCGCACCGGGAACCCACTGAATTGCGTGGATCTCCGGTACTGCGAGTAATATATCAAGGTACCGCAAAGCCTGCGGGCCATCAAGATGGTAAATACATCTATCCATATGTTTACACTCCCGCACGATTCCCGGGAGGTAGGTTTGTTCAAACATATCACTGGAAATCATGCACGAAAAATCATTTGCGGGTACGTGATACTTACCCGTACAGGTAAACGGCAGCCATGTTGTGCTTGGCATCCCCGCGGAGGATAGTTTTGTATAGTACTCGTCATACAATAACAAAAAATCGGTAGTAATGCGTTCACACAAACTTTTTATCTCACCCGGATGTTCAATCATGTCAATACACAATTGTTGAGGGTCACGAAACGCGGCAACCGCATCCCCGCCTGTATGGAGGTCGGTGTATCCCACGATAAACTTACCTTTCCCCGCTTCAATAAGGATGTCCATGTATTTATTTAACAACCCAAAATATTCGTTTCGGCGGTCAAGCTGTACTTTCCCTACTTCCTCTGTTGTCCAACCTCTAAGTATTGGCTTGCTCCAAACAGTAGACTCACCGAATTCTAACGGACACCCGTAGAATGACGAAAATATTTCGGGGCCAAGGTTTGGCCATGCTATAGGCAACGCATCTGCATAGAATACATGGTTCTCGAGGGCGATAACCATTTTTTCTGTCCGATACTCGAGGTCTAACCATTTTTCGCGTAAGTTCGCATACTTTTTTTCCGCAGGTAAAGGTTTTCTTAACCCCTGCTTTTTAGGAAAAGTAATTATGCATATAGGACGGTCAGTAATATCACAACGCCACCACGCATCGTATCTTTTCAATACATTCTCGAAATCTGGTTTAAGTTCAAACATCGTAAACTGTTTTCTTACATACCCTTTGGCTTATCAACTGCTTCATGTTCCGCGTCATGTATAGCTTCCATTAACGCTTCACTTACCGTAGGATGCCCGAACATTATGCGTTTAAAATCTTCGGGTAATACTTCCAGATGCATACCCATTACGGCGGTAGAGATAAGTTCTGTCGCATGATTACCTATAATATGCATCCCAATAACCTCACCGGTTGTTTTGTCAATCACAGTCTTTACGAACCCGCGGGGGTCACCAAGGATAATTGACCTGCCGTTAGCGGCAAACGGGAACTTGCCAACCATAATACTGATACCGTTATCATTCGCTTGTTTTTCAGTATACCCTGCGCTCGCGATCTCAGGATGAGTATATATACAACTCGGTACTGTTTTATAATCAATCTCCGCGTGTTTTCCACAGATATTTTCCGCAGCGATAATTCCCTGCTGTGCCGCGACATACGCCAGTTGTATACCTTTATACACCACATCCCCAACCGCGTAAATATTGGGAATACTTGTCTGCATACGCGTATTTGTAACGACAAAACCTTTTTCTGTTTTTACCATAATTTTATCCAGCCCCAGCAAAGACGTAACCGGCTGGCGTCCAATAGAAACCAGTACTTTGTCTACTTTGAAACATTCAGCTTTATTAGAAATATACACTTCAACACAGCCTGCGGTTTTAATAAGTTTCTCAACTTTTGTGTTGGTCATGACCACAACTTTTTCTTGTTTAAGTATTTGTGTCATCGCAGCAGCAATTTCTGTATCCTCATTCGGTAAAATCTGGGGTAAGAGTTCAACAATTGTCACATCGCTTCCCGCGCGGCTGTACATACACCCGAGTTCTACACCGATAACACCTCCCCCGATGATCATCAACCGTTGTGGGATTTCAGGAAAATTTAACGCATCAGTACTGTCAACCACCGACTGGTGGTCAACTTCCAACCCTTTGATCTCAGCCGGAACCGTACCAGAGGCAATAATAAAATGTTCACCCCGGATCGTTGTTTTCGCGTTACCGCTGGCAACTACCACTTCCTTTGGGCTGGAGAACGTTGCGGTACCGGGAATAACCTCAATCCCATAACTCTGAAATATAGTTTTTAACCCCCCCTGGAGTTGAGAAACGATACTGGATTTACGTTTTTGTACTGCCTGCCAGTCAAGCGTTGCTGAACCAGTACCTGTTTTTACGCCAAATTTATCAGCAGTGAGAACCGTGTTATACACATCAACAGCGGTGATCAATGCTTTAGCGGGAATACAGCCGCGGTTGAGGCACGTCCCGCCGATACTTTCTTTCTCGATGATTGCAACACGTTTACCTAACTGCGCTGCACGGACCGCTGCGGTATAACCCCCGGGCCCGCTACCTATGATTACAATATCGTATGACATAACATCACATTACCTCCAGAGTAGTATTATAATACATTAACCATAACGCTAAACCTTAGTTCAACAACTTTTTGTATACCACCAAACTTAAACGCTCCCCGTTTTAGTACTTTATTGTACCCATTTTGTTTGGACTCATCTTCGTATTTATTAACAATGAGTACCACAGGAATGGATAGAACAGTACAACACTGTATCTCGGTCATAGTACGTTCTCCTGTTATAACAAGTTTCCCGGCTCTTATCTCCATCTCGTTATATGTAACAAACGCTTCCTCTAAAACATGAATATTTTTATCAGTAAAGGAGTAACGACTGGTAAGGTTTATTCCATTTGAAAGTAACACTAGTTCGCGTTCAAGTTTTTGTAATTCCGGAATACCATACGCCGCAGAGTATTCTATTACCACCTTATTATTGGGTAGGTCAACCGTAACGAACTGCCCTATGTGTTTAATACCGGGTTGTTGAAGTTTACCATCGATCACCGGTACGGGATGCGAGTACGAGTTCGTAAAAAGGTTTTCATAACGTTTAGGCCCGAAGTAGTCACGGTTATAACTCCCCACCCCGGGGTCGGTGATCACAGTTTCACCTGAGACGTTGTATACATACGTCCCTATGTCGTTATGATTATGGTTCTCAGCATTATTCCCTGCTTTAATAACCACCGCACTACTGGCATTAACTATCCTCGCAACACCGAGATCCGGGAGGTATGACGCTGATATCTTCAACGGTGGCACCATTTCATCACTGCTATCCTTTGTCCATAAAATGTCACGCAGGTGATATGTTAACCTCGACTGCCGGCCTGCAAAGTTTTGGATATTATCTAACACCCCGCGTAATTCAGGGACACAAGTTCTTTGCGCAAGTTTATAGATAAAACCCGGGATAAAAGTTGTATTCTCACGTGAATCCGCGAACGGCGCGTACGCGTTCTTTGACAACATTAACGCCAGGGGATACCCTGCAATTTTTTTTAGTTTATTGTTTTCGAATAGGTTAATTTTCCCGTTTGTGCGGTTATACAGAAGATCTGCAAATATGACATACGGCGCTAACCCGTACTGCCAGTACCCCACGCCTTCACTTGACCCGCCATCCTCAAAAAACGCTTT
>JBBAAG010000132.1 GCA_041658405.1 Elusimicrobiota bacterium | reverse complement strand
TTTTATCATTACCCTCAAACCACCTTCTCCGCGAGTACGCGTTTACTTTACAAGTTCGTTCACAGAATTACGATCGTCTCGTTAGTACAACCTCTACTTCTTTATTCGCAATGATTCCTACAGGGCAGCCGATGCTTATAACGTTCCCTATTGATAAAATGAGGTTCCGTTCTACCGTCAAAGCTATAGCGATAACGCTTACTAACAGTAACGGCGCGTATTATTTTGATAAAATATGTCTCAGCACAAATACTGTTCCTGTGATGACAGCAACTCCTATACCTATGGAGTCCGCGGGTAATGTTCCATTGGGGTACCACCTTAAATTCAAGCAGGGAAATAGTACGTATTACCGCGGTGCATATTATTATGACCCTGCAAAAAAAGTTGAACTTTCTTTCGTTTTTAACCGTCCGATACAACAAAAGGAAGAGAATATAGTTGTGGTTACCTCCAGCGATACAGGGAAAACTGTAGAGTTTCCTGTTGTATTAACCCCGGGCATGATGTCAGTTGATATTGAAATATCGCTATTTCCCGGAGAAAATAATTTGATTACGTTTAAGGGAGATACACATGTGTTGTCAGTAAAAAGTATAACTAATATTGTGAAAAGTAATATTGAAACTTACACCTCACGAAAAAAATCGGGTAACCCATTCTATCGCGGGATAGTATCAATGTACGCCAGCCATATTTATGATCAAGACAAGTATCCTGATATCCCAAAGATTATTGATATGCTGAAAGATGCCGGGGTAAACAATTATTCGTACCTTATTTACGGCCAGTCAGCGAAGGAGTATGCAAAACTGCCGGACTTCTGCTCTGCTGCAGCAAAGGAAGGGATTGAAGTTTGGGTATACCTTGTACCTCCTTCAGAGGCGCCGATTAACCACAGAGATAAGGATATACAAAAACGTAAGTATCCACCGTATGATATGGACTATGTTAAGTGGATGGAAGAACTTGCCAAAATTTCGTTGAAATATCCTAATTTCACAATGATAATGATCGACGATTTTTATCATAACCTGGAGTATTTTACATTGGACTACACAAAAAAGATGTACAAAGCATTAAAAAAAATTAATCCCCTCTTGATGTCAGGCCAGTGCGTGTACCGCCGGCAGATAGATGCTTGTGTTGCCGCGGGATACCTTCCGTATATCGACGCGTTTGTTTGGGGATACCAGGGCTCAATTGCTGCTGATCCCGAAGCTGGGCTGGACTGTGCAAGTTTGCCGGTAGATATTTACGATTATTACTTTTTATGTAAAGACAAAATAATAATCCCGTGCGTATACTTCACCCCGCATTCATCCTGGCCAAGAGGACGGCCAACAAAAGAATATCTTGAGAAAGCAATGCAGATCGAGTGGGAACAAACCGGTATTATGTGGGTGTATACCACCCCGCCGCAGGGTTCTTGGAAGTATAATATGATAAAAGATTTTGTGAAAGATAAAAAACTTGAATATTTGAAAGGACGGTAATGACTAGTTATGGCTCAACAAAAACAGTGGTGGCTTAACGAACCGATACGGATTATTGAGTTCCCGGATAAGTTTAATGATTACGCGAAGAAAGTACAAACCCTGAAAAAACTCGGGGGTAATGCCGAGCATTTGCTTAACTACGCGTTTAAACGCGGGAAAAGTGAGCAACTTGAAACGTTTCATGAACCCGGGGAGCATTATCTGGAAGTTGATGCTGTATCACTAAAAAAATATCTCGAACATACAAGGAAACAAAAAACGCGGGTGATTGTGTACTATAACGTTCACGCAGAAAATAAAAAGTATATTGATCTTATGCCGGGCTGGGTACAACGGAAAGAAGACGGTACGGCTATTGATAACCTCTATGGCCTTAACACATCGTTTTGTGTTAATAGTCCATGGAGAGATAGGGTATTCAAAATCGTAGGTGATCTCGCATCCTGCGGGGTGGACGGCATATTTTTTGATGGGCCGATTTTTGTGACAAACACGTGTTACTGTGCGGCATGTAAAACCGCATTCCAAAAAAAGTATGGGTACGAGTTACCATCAAAAACTAAGCTTGTTTCCCAACGCGAGAATCCGCAGTGGTACGACCTTGTGGAGTTTCAGTCAGAAAGTATAAGTTCTTTTCTTGCTGAATCAAACCGACAAATAAAAAAGGTTAATCCTGATACGTTACTGTATATGAACGGCAACACATTATCCCCTGACTGGCCGACAGGGCGGAATAACCGCAAGGTAATCGAAGTTACCGACGTCCTCGGTGCAGAGGGCGGGTTCTTGTACGGCGAACTCCGTGAATCTATCTATAAACCCGGCGCAACGGCGAAATGGGTTAATGGATTGGCGAATGGTAAACCATCAGTTGTTTTCTGTGCAGCGGGGCATAAGCCATGGAATTTTTCTACTCTTCCCGCTGGTGAGATCAGTATTCTGTACAGTCAGACTATCACGCATCAGGCAAATGTGTGGTTGGCATATTCCGATGACCCGTGGTGTTATCAGGACGAAGTTAAGGTTTTGCAGAAATATAATGCGTTTATCAAAAAGTATCCTGAACTGTTTATGAATACCGTGTCGTTAGCGTCAGTAGCACTGGTATGGCCTGCTCAAACAGGGAATTATTATACAGGATCTGAAATCCCGCTGACAGATTTTACGAAAGAAATGAAATCTGAAAAAGCAGGGAATGTTCTGGAAGAGTTCTACGGTTTATACGCTATTCTCGCAAGGAACCATGTGCCGTTTGATGTTATCGACGAAAAAACTCTTGAGAATACCGACCCGAAGTACAAACTGGTGGTATTCCCTAATGTCGCGTGTATGTCAAAAAAAATGGTTGATGGGGTTAAGAAGTTTGTGTTTTCCGGAGGGAACATTATGTCCTCGTTTGAAACGTCGTTATATGACGAAAAGGGAAAGAAACTTGAAAACCTGCAACTATCGGACGTTATGGGTGTCGAAAATGTTAGTACACCGTTTGGCCCATTGAACTGGGATTTTATCTACGCAGCGGATCCTGGGCATTATAGTGTTAAAGGCTTGGTAAAACGTAACTATATAGTATCAACAATTCACGGGCTAAACATCACTGCAAGAAAAAATGCTGTGGTGCCGATTAAGTATTTTGATCCTCTCGTAGGAAGGTATGCCGGTTCACCTAAGAAGTCAGAGAAACCGTTCCTCATTGAGAATAAATACGGAAATGGGAGATCGATATTTTTTGCTGGAACTATAGGCCATGCAGTAGCCAGGTTTAACTTTCCCGACTTTTATCGTATTGCCGGGAATGCCTTAAAACCATTAGCCGGAGTTGGGGTTAAACTGACCAACGCACCGTCTTCTATCGAGATTACGGCAAGAAAAAATAAGGAGTCCGGCGATGTATACGCATACTTCGTGAACTTGACATCAGAAAGTAAACGCCCGATTGAGCAAATTGTGCCGGTACATGATGTCGGGGTTGAACTTAAAATTGATAAGAAAGTAAAGAATGTTACAGCATTATGGGCCAGTAAAAAAATTAAGTTCACGCAAAAAGGTAGTACTGTGAAGTTTGTGCTTCCTAAAATTGAAGAATACGAAGTTGTAAAACTTGAAGGCAAATAAATCGTTTATTTTCTATAAATTTTTAAAACTTTATAGTTTAATTTACCCGCGGGTACCTGAACGCTGACCTCATCGCCTTCTTTATGGTTTAATAATCCTTGCGCAAGCGGGGATGATAATGAAATGTTCCCAACTGAAAAGTCCAGGTTGCCCGGTGCGACAAGCGTATATTCAACTTCTTCCTTAGTTTTTAGGTCGATCAACTTCACTGTTGCGCCGATCAATACGCTGTCAGTAGGGATTTTGCTGTAGTCTATTATTGTAGAAGTTGCGATCAATTCCTGTAGCTCAAAAATACGTTTTTCGTTGAGTCCCTGCGCATCTTTTGCCGCATCATACTCCGCGTTCTCACGTAGGTCGCCTTGTTCCCGGGCTTCGCCTATAGCGGCTGATAACTCTTTCCTCCGCTTCTTCATCTTTTCCATTTGTTCTATCATTTTATCATATTCTTGTTTTGTAACATGATTATCGCTCATATAAAATACTTACCTCCATGTTGTCTACTATCATTATATAAATTGTTTATCAAAAAAAATAAATGATTCTGCAACTATTCCTCTTCAGGCCCTTCTGACTTGATTTTATGGTGTGCCTTTATATGCGTGGCAGGGAGTAAATGTTTTGGGAGGAACCAAAAATTTGCGATTGCCGTAGGTATAACAGCGCTAGCGATCACGGTCATTACCAATAGCGAATACTGGAATTCCGTAACGATACCATGCGAGAAGCCGTATAGTGCGGAGATCGTGCCGAAGGTTAGCCCTGTGGACATGAGTAATGTGTAATACCAGCGTTCCGAAAATTCTTTACGGAACATCCCGATAATCGGGCGTAACCCGAATATCTTGGAAGCAACTTTACCAACGAGAAGTATGACAAAAACAATCGGTGCGGAGATCAATGCCGGGATTGAAACAAATGAACCTGCACGAAGAAAATAGAATGGTGTGAGGAACCCTACGGTCAGAGTCCTCAATCTTCTTATCCATATATGGTTTTGTGACGCAAATTCCGCAAGTGCCATACCCGCGATGTATGCCGGT
>JBBAAG010000131.1 GCA_041658405.1 Elusimicrobiota bacterium | reverse complement strand
TATCCGCATAGTTTCGGATATACTGGAATCTAACGGTTCATCGTCAATGGCGTCAGTTTGTGGTGGAACATTGGCGCTAATGGATGCCGGTGTACCGATTAAGAGTACGGTGGCAGGGATTTCTATCGGGTTAGTTTATGAAGAAGGAAAATATGTTTTGTTGACTGATATCCAGGGTGAAGAAGATCATGCTGGGGATATGGATTTCAAAGTAGCGGGAACACGGAAAGGTGTTACTGCGATACAGATGGACCTCAAAACACCCGGGGTTGCGTTGTCATTATTGAAAGAAGCTTTGGAACAAGCGAAGTCCGGACGGTTTGCGATTATGGATATTATGGAACAAACAATCGGACAGTCAAAGAAAGAACTTTCAACATATGCACCGCGGATGGTACAGGTAAAAGTGCCGGTTAATAAAATACGCGAAGTAATAGGACCTGGCGGAAAAATTATTAATAAAATCCAGGATGAAACTGGTGCGACTATTAGCATAGAAGATGATGGTACAACATCAATATCTGCGCCTAATGGCGAATCATTGAAGGCAGCTAAGGAATGGGTGGAAGGTATAATTGCGGAAGTTGAAATCGGGAAAATTTATACCGGAAAAGTAACCCGTGTAGAAAACTTTGGCGCGTTTGTTGAAGTATTGCCTGGGAAAGAAGGGCTTGTACATATAAGCCAGATAGCACAGCATCGTGTCCAAAATGTTACGGATGAAGTTAATTTAGGGGATACGATTAAGGTTAAAGCAATGGAGATTGACAGTAAGGGACGGTTGAATCTTTCACGTAAGGCTGCGATGGGGGAATAAAAGTATTATGCCGCAGGAAGATAAAAACGGGAAGAAAGAAAATGATAGTATAAACGGTAACAACGCTAACCCGGCAATGATACGCGAGTTAAAGTCGTTGTATCAACTTATGCGGGATGAAAATATTGTTAACCTTCAGATTGAAGATGAAGGTAAGAAAGTTCATCTTAAACGGTATGAGAAGGTAAGTGAACAGGTTATCGTAGAAACCCATGTGCCAATGTCCGCTACAAGGACATTATTACCTTCAGCATCCCAAAGCATTGGGGCAACACAACAGGGTGTAAAACAGGATTCCGCTGTTAAACATGGATTTAAGGAAATTAAAGCGCCGTTAATTGGAATTTTCTATCGTTCACCATCACCGAGTTCACCGGCATTTGTTGAAGTAGGACAGGTAGTTAATCCCGGGCAAACGTTATGTATTATCGAAGCAATGAAAGTAATGAATGAAGTTACAGCAAATAGTAAGTGTAAGATTGAAAAAATATTGGTTGAAAACAATCATGCGGTTACTGCCGGGCAGGTAATTTTTTGGGTAAGCCCGGCGTAATAAGTGTGGAAATAAATAACTTATTATGATAAACGAGGAAATTATTGGTACGGTAGCGGGAAAAGTATGGCAGTACCTTAATACTAACGGTGCTACTGCTGTGTTGAAACTTAAGTTTGAACTCTCCCTTGATAACCGGATGTTGTTTCTATCATTAGGTTGGCTTGCGAGGGAAGGTAAAATTGTCCTGCAACCAGATCTTGAAGCTAAAGATGTAATAGTCGACCTTAATAAATAGTTCGTAGCCCGTGGAAATACTGTAGCGATAACACGGTTGTTATAACACTAAGGGTGAGGGGAAGAAATGTATGCCATGGTATTTATGTTTTATTCTCGGGGTGGTACAAGGGATAACAGAATTTTTGCCGATATCATCTTCGGGGCATCTCGTTATCATGCAGACATTGTTCAACCTGCAAACCGCGGATAAAGCGTTAATTTTGTTTGATTGCTTGTTGCATATAGCGACACTGCTTGCTGTAGTTGTATTTCTTGGACGCAGTATTATATTTTTATTGAAAGATGTCTTTGATTCCAATGTCACTGTGCGTAATGGCGCGTTAAAATATATTGTAATGATCCTCATAACTACTGTTATTACCGGAATAATAGGTGTGATGTTCAAGGATACGTTTGAGAGAGTGTTTAATTCCGCAAAAGTTGTAGCATTATTATTGATAGTTAACGGTACGGTTATTTGGTTCAGCCAGAAAGTTGCTGCTGGTAGGAAAGTTAAGGAATTGAATAAAATCAGTATCCTTGATAGTTTGTGGATTGGTATTGCGCAGGGGTTAGCTATAACTCCCGGGATTTCAAGGTCAGGGTCAACAATAAGCGCTGCGTTTGTGTTGGGATGGTCGCCAGTTTTAGCTGCGGAGTATTCTTTTTTATCGTCAATCCCTGCAATTGCTGGCGCAACGTTGTTGGAATTGCTTAAAATGGAATACAGTATTAATCCTGGGATGATGTTAAGTTTTGGTATTGGTATGATAGCTGCATTTGCTATCGGTTTTGTTTCGTTAAAGTTTTTATGGGGTATCCTTATCAAACGTAACTGGCAGGTGTTTGCATATTATTGTTGGGCTACGGGGCTTGCGATGTTCGTTTTGTTTAGTATTAAGTAAAGTATATTATGGGATCATTAAATTCAAGGGCAAAGACTAAGGCATCACGGCGCAGGCATAGTGATGAGAAGTATAATTTTCTTGGATTAATGCTGTTGTTGTTATGTGTGCTCTGCCTGTTTTTCCTGGTATTACCCGGTGTTACAGGTAGCGTTGGTAAAAGTGTAAATGGCGTTCTCTCTAAACTACTAGGTTTATCATCATATTTGTTGGTACTGAGCTTTACAATCTGGAGCCTGCGTATATTTTTAAAAAAAATTGAATTACCCGTATTAATTGATGTTATCGGGCATATATTATTATTTATTTCATTAAGTTTATTCCTGGGCCTGTTAGGATTAATAATTAATAAACCTCTAGCAGGTGAGTGGGGTTTATTCCTGAAATATCATAGCGTTTATTACTTTGGCATCGGCGGGAGTTATATTTTGGTGCTTATAATAGTGATTGCAGGGTTAACCTTAAGCACCGCATTTTCGTTACCCGCTTTTCTTGCGTGGTTAGTAGAACGTATAAGCCAGGATTTACGTGAATTCAGTGAGTTAAGGAATATGAATAAAAAAAACAGGCCGTCGAAGCCGCAACCGGAGTTAATCCCAAAGTTGCCTAAAATACAGACAATTGAAGATTTGCCGAAAATACGCAAACAGCCGATGGGATCCCGGGAAAGTGAACCCGAGAAAGTGGATACTGGAACTATTGTTGTTATCCCAAAAATACTTGAGAAGAACAAGGAAATGACAACTAAGAAAAAGGGAAGTGTAGACGCTAAGAAAAACGTTTCTGAATCAAATACTGGCGATGATACGGTTAAAAATGATTTAGAGCCTGCAGCAAGCGCGTTTCAAAATTACAATCTACCTTCATTAGATTTATTGGAAAATATTGTATCACAAAATACCGCACTAGTTAATGAGCATGATATAAACCAGCGCGCAATGTTTCTTCTAGAAACACTTAAGAATTTTGAGATTGATGCTACAATTGTAGGACTTAATCCAGGGCCTGTAGTAACACGTTATGATATACAGCCGGCTCCCGGGGTGAAGATACAGTCAATCGTAACTTTAAGTAATGATATAGCGTTGTCAATGCGGGCATCAAGTATCCGCGTGATTGCACCGATACCCGGTAAGGCGGCGGTAGGGATTGAAATACCTAACCAACAGTCTAAGATTGTAGGGTTACGCGATATTATTGAGAGTGAAGATTATTCAAAGATTACTTCAAAACTGGTAATTGCATTAGGTAAAACTACTGACGGGTTGCCGTATGTCACGGACTTGATTCCGATGCCTCACTTGTTGATTGCCGGATCAACCGGGTCGGGGAAAAGTGTATGCCTGCATTCCATTATCATGAGTATCCTATTCCGTTCAAAACCGGATGAAGTAAAGTTTCTTATGATTGATCCTAAACAACTAGAACTGCCGGGGTATAACGGAATTCCGCATCTCTATGACCCGAATCATGTTTCTGATGAGGTAAAGGTTGTTACCAATCCAAAAGACGCAGCAAGGTCATTAGAGAAATTGATTAAGGTTATGGAATTCCGGTACAAAAAGTATGCGCAGGCAGCAGTCAGAAATATTGAGGGTTACAATAAGTACGCTGAAAAAAATGGTATTGAGAAAGATTATTATATTGTAGTAATCATAGATGAACTTGCGGACTTGATTTTGGTTGCGCAAAAGGAAATTGAAGAGTCTATCATGCGTTTAGCGCAAATGGCGCGTGCTGTGGGGATACATCTTATACTCGCAACGCAGAGGCCGTCAGTGGATGTTATCACGGGTGTGATAAAAGCTAATTTACCGTCACGAATTGCATTTCAAGTGTTGTCAAAAATAGATTCACGGGTTATACTTGATACGCAGGGCGCTGAAGATTTATTGGGGAAAGGCGATATGTTATTCCTTCCTCCCGGTGCGCCAAAACCTATAAGGTTGCAAGGCGGGTTTGTATCGGAGAAAGAAGTTGAACGCGTAGCGAATTATATAAGAGAACAAGCTGAGCCTGCGTATACCGATATATTGGGCCATATTGAAGAACAACAGGAGGCGGAAGAAAATGAGGAAACTAGGGAGTTGTTGTTAGCAGCGTTGAAGTTAATGAAATCACTTGGACGTGTATCGGGAGATATACTGCGCGGAGATAATAAAATTGGGCATAAGTAC
The DNA here is from genome assembly GCA_041658405.1 of Elusimicrobiota bacterium. Taxonomy (NCBI): domain Bacteria; kingdom Pseudomonadati; phylum Elusimicrobiota; species Elusimicrobiota bacterium. Next base: position 107 of record JBBAAG010000131.1, on the reverse strand, counting down.
GGAGTGGTCTTAGCGTTGCTTGAGAGAGATCGTTTTGTGTATAAGCCCGAAGGGACGAAGAGCTGGAAAATAAATATGGAAGCTGTGGATGACTATCTGCAAAAAAA
>JBBAAG010000130.1 GCA_041658405.1 Elusimicrobiota bacterium | reverse complement strand
GTGTTAGTAGAGTTCTGATAGATCCTGGACACGGTGCTTTAAACAAAGAAGGAAAATTTGATGGTGGTGCTTTTGGACCAGATGGGACGAAGGAATCATGGATAAACTTAGAGGTAGCGAAACGAGTTAAATATTATCTTGATAAACATCCAGAAATATTTGAAGTAAAAATGACACGCTATACGGAACTATTGACGAAAAAGTTAGAACCATCGGATAGAGCGAACATTGCCTCTGACTGGAGTGACGATGGGAATCCTACCGATATCTATGACAGAGCACACTATTTTATTTCAATTCACCACAACTCCTATGAGAAGAAACCTCAAGGAACAGAAACATTTATTAGTAGATATGCATTAGTAGGCTCAGATAATCTTGCCAACAGAGTTCTTGGTAAAATTCTTAACAGATTTGGACCTCTTAAATATGAAAACCGTGGTGTGAAGATTGACTATAATACGCGTAAAATAGATTTTGGTGTATTAAAAGGAACAAGATTTATAAATGGAGAACTTTCAGAAGCATCAAATATAAAATATTTTCAGGATGAAGTGAATAAATTCAAAGCAACAGACGGGAAACACATTGACAACGAAGCTTGGGCGATTTATGCCGGCTTAATGGAATTTTTACAATATACACCCCAAAATGAACCTCCCAAAGAAACAGCGAGTATAAAAGTTCAAACTACATTCAACGACGTGGCGTATATTATTGAAGATACGGGCGGTTTGTTATATAAAAACAACATAGGTAATTATACAATCGACGCACCAATAGGCAACTACAAAATCACGTTTGGCGTGAAACCCAACTACGAAGTAACTCCGTCACAAAAAACGTTGAATCTATCCGCTGGTTCAACCATTATATTTAATTCTACGTATACATACATAGGTGTAGACGACTATTTTCTTCGTTATGACAGCCATATACCCCTTCATCAACCCCAGCCAGTAATCCCAGAGTTTGGGAAAAATTATTGGAACGATGATATTATTCAAATCCGGTTGCCAAAACATTCGCCAGATGAAGATTCTTGGACGGGATTTTGGTTACAAGTATATGAAGCATATTCTCCCCAAAAAGTAGTATTTGATGGAATGATAGGTGCAACCAATATGCCTTTAATTTGTAATTTGAATCCTGGTACAAGTTATAAAGCGAAAATGCGGTTATGTAAAGACACTTTGTTATCTGATTGGTCCAGGTCTACTGATTTAGCAGTGGTAGATATCACCCCTCCTGTTGGCACTATTGTGTTAAACAACGGTAATCCTACAAATTCAACAACAATTAACATATCAATCACCGCATCAGATACCGGCGGTAGCGGACTATCCAAAATGTTTATCTCAGACGACGGGTACGAAGACACCTGGCCAGCGGAACGAGAGTTTGCAACATCTGTGTCTTACACCTTAAGTCCATCAATAACCGATACCGATGGTGATAAAACGATATCTGTAAGATTAATGGACGCCGCAGGAAACGTTAGCGAACCGATCACTAGTACTATCAATCTTATACGTTTGCCACCATCAACCCCGCCGTCTGCGGAATGCAGCAGCGCGGTGAGCATAAACAATACTCTGTATTCAAATCCTCAATTAGCGGTTAAATGGTCATCATCTTCAGACGAGTATAGCACGGTTGATGGATATCGTTTGGAAGTGTCACAAAACCCTACTAATTGGACTCAACCATATTTAGTATTTTCTATGGATGTAGGTAATGTAACTGAATACATCCTGCCCGAATCAACAGTTCTAAATGATAATACACAATATTATGCACGGATATCTGCTATAAACGGTTTTGGTTTGCTTAGTACCCCAAAATATATCAATGGTATAACAATAGACAAAACTTCACCTCAGAAACCGGTACTAACGTCACCGCAGAATAATGCTATCGTTGGCAAAAAGCCTACATTCGATTGGGACGATATTAATGATACAACTGGGGTAAGCTACGAACTATTAGTAGATAATAATATAGAATTTTCTTCTCCTCAAAAAGTTATTCAAAAAGAATTAACAAGTTCTATATATACATCCGAAACCGAACTATTTGGCGGCGTGTATTATTGTAGAGTCCTTGCCAAAGACGGGGTGGGTAACCGGAGTCCATGGTCGGATATACAAACATTTACTATAGATACCACGCCTCCGCCTGTTCCGCAGTTGGTAAACCCCGGGATGAGTGAAGTACTAAATACTAAGTCGCCCATTTTTACCTGGAGCGTAGTAACGGACCTGTCCGTACCGGTAAAATACAAAATCCAGGTTGATAACGACTCTAACTTTTCCAGCCCAGTGATTGATTCCGGATGGCAGGAAGAAACAATATATCCTCGGACAGAGACATACAATTACATTCCATCCGACGGGATATATTACTGGCGAGTAATGGCGAAGGATGGTATTGGCAACGAAAGCTCATGGTCAGGTACACAATATTTTGAAGTAAAGACAGCACTTCCAACATCCCAACCCTCTGTCCCAATAATTCTATACCCTACCGACATGATATCCACAAGCGATCTGCGCCCGTTATTTGCATGGGAACAATCCGCAACTGATTCCGGATATGCTCATACACACAGGGTACAAATAGGCGCAGTCGATGAAACCGATGGCAGATTATGTACACCTACCATTGACGCTAAAGTTTTTATGGACGATTTTGAAGACAGCGACACATCAGACTGGGTACCCTTAGGCGGCTTATGGACGTTATGGGATACACCCTACAGCGCAGTCAGCCAGTTATCTTTCCGTGTGATGAGCGAACAAGACACTGTCGTAGAGCCAAAACATCGTATGTGTTTACTTAAAGGCATCAATAGTACAAATTATGATATCTCCGCAAAAATGAGCCCGTGGTTATGGGGTACCCCTGTACCAATTGATAATGCGAATACAGATATTGGTTTTGTATTAAATGTAAAAAATTCCGGTACGTTTTATTCTGTGACAATAAAAGATAAACTTAAGGTACACAAAATAGTAAATAACATAGAACAATCCGGCAACTGGCCTAAAGTATCGGAATACTATGTTGACCGCAATCTATACTTACCTGAAGGCGAGAATATGTACGAATACTTTGGAGGTACACCCCTAAAAGTGCAGGTTAAGCAAACACAAACTAGTGTGTCTATCACATGTTATGCGTTAGACTATAACGAACAGGTTGAAAAAAATAAATGGAAAAAGTTTATTGAAGTAATAGATACGGACAACCCAATATTTTCTCCTGGCCAGTGCGGATTGTATTCTCATAACTACTGTTCTGCGGTATTTGATGATGTACTAGTGAACGACGCGGCAATCAGTGCTGAGATTCTACAAACAGGTATGCCCGGCGCGTTAAGTGTGCAGCCGTTGAAAGATATCCCTCAAGGGTTGGTGTATTACCGTTTTTGCGGGGTCAGCGATACCGGTGTAGAAAGCGAATGGACAACTGCTAGCCCGCGTCCACACGAAATGGTAGTAGACATACAACCACCGGAAATGGTTCCGCAATGCGCTGCAGTAGCCACGAATTCGTCTACAGTACCGCCGTTAACCTGGCCCGCGGCAAATGATACCGGCCGTGCAGGGGTTATGTATTATGAATCTCAGGTGAGTAGTACTGCAGTATTTGACAATCTGTTATTATTAAATAATACAATAAACACCTCTTTTAACAACGGTACCGCTATTGGATGGGAGAGCAGTGAAAGTAATAACTGGGTAGTGGTACAGAATAATGATAATAATTTTACTTATAAACAAACCGCAACAGGTGAGCAGGTTAGTGTAGCTATAAATTCTATTGGTACCAATTTCACCGCAGGTTTAAAATTAAAGTATGAGAACTCAGAGTTTGTTTCTTCTGTGTCAAACTATGGCGTGATACTAAAAATAAACGATACCAATAATATCCGGTTAGTGTTAACCCCCAGCGGGGAAAAGGTGGGGATACTATGCACTCTAGCCGGTATGTCGAGGGTATTAGTCGAAAAACCGTTAACTCTTGAATACGGTATTTGGTATGACATAAAACTTACAGTCGTTAACAATATAATCCGCGGGTATATTAAGCCTGCAGAAAGTAACACTTGGGTTTCAGTAGTGGAAGCCATGATTCCATCGGAAATATTGTCCATCTGTTCAACCGCAAAGTTCGGGGTTTATACAAATAATGTATCTGCAGAGTTCGATGATATCACCCAGTCCCCGGTAACTATTGATAACTGTATTGACGTATCAAGCATATGTTTGACTGAAGGAAAATATTATTACCGTGTCCGCGCAGTTGACGCTGCGGGAAATCCCGGCGAATGGCCTCCTTCATCTGAAGTAGTTATAGATAAAACTGTATCGTCAACAGGACTAAGTTTTGTTGGAAACACTTATTTAAAAGACAACATTGACTACCTATCATCGAACACAAATATCTTACTCAACGCAACCGACACCCTCAGCGGTATTTCCTCCACCTCCTACCGTCTCGGTACGAATGACAGCCCTACACCGTGCCGGTTAGCGCCCGTGACCTATTCAAAGTTGCAGTACCTTCGGGTTGTGTTGGGTTATGGACGTTCGACAGTGTCAACGGTACCACCGTATTTGATGAGTCTGGCTATAACAATAACGGTATTATCAGCGGGCAAGGCGCTACGCCTGTACTGGAACCCACACCCCGGGGTAAAGGCTTGGTGTTTGACGGTGCGGATGACAGGGTTATAATCAACGACTCAGCATCACTTGACCTTACCACGGGTGTATCGTTGGAATTATGGTTTAAACCATCCCTCACCCC
>JBBAAG010000129.1 GCA_041658405.1 Elusimicrobiota bacterium | reverse complement strand
CTTCCCATCCCAGGCCATGCAAAGATGGTTTCAAAAATAAACCCTCCTCCAATAAGTTCCGGTAAACTTAACCCCAGAATGGTAACTATCGGGATTAACGCGTTCCTTAACGCGTGATGGAAAATAACACGGTTTTCCGGGACACCCTTTGCCCGTGCTGTACGCACATAATCCTGCCGTAAAGTTTCTAGCATACTAGCCCGCGCATAACGCGATAACCCCGCTAACCCGCTGAATGCCGATACAAACACGGGTAACGGCAGATGGCGTGCCAGGTCATAAACCTTACCCCAGGCAGTGAGTTCATCATAATTAATAGACCTTAACCCTGAGATAGGCAACCACCCGAGTTTAACTCCGAATAACAGCATCAATAGTAATGCCAGCCAAAAAGCCGGAACTGAAAACCCGACAAAAACAATAACAGTCATAGTTTTGTCAAATACAGAATTTTGTTTTACCGCTGAGTATATACCGACAGGTAACGCAATAAAAAAAATTAAAAGTAACGACAGTATGTTCAACATCAGCGTTGCAGGCAGCCGTTCCCCAATTTTTTGTATAACCTTTCTTCCATCCTTAAACGAATTCCCGAAGTCAAGCTTTGCCATACGCTGCAACCAAACAAAATACTGTACGTACCACGGCTTATCCAATCCGTACAACTCACGGAGCTTAGTTTTTGCTTCTGACGAAACCTTGGCGTTCATATCCATTACGTCGGTAGGCTTACCGGGGGAAAGGTGCATCACCAAAAAAGTTACCAGAGTGATACCGATAAGAATCGGTACCATCAAAGCAAGCCTTTTAAAAATATATGCTGCCATCATTCCCTCCAACCCGTTTTACAAATGCTAAAATAACTAAAACAAAATTTTACATTATTTACAGTAGTGTGACAAAGAAAAAGAACTTATGTGTTATAATATAAAGTTATTTCTGATAGAAGAACGGTTACAAAGAAAGATACTGGCAGTAAAACAGTAAATGGCACAAGTGTTACGATTAATTTTTCTGGTATTAAGTTTTGTATTGTCCTACACCGCTGCGATATCCATCAAACGTATGATGGCGTGGGTGGTAGGAGAATATTTATCCGGATTACCGATCTTAGCGCTCCACCTGGTGTTCAACCTATACACATACCTCCCGCTGCTAATCATTGCTTTGCTTATCTTTCTGATATACGACGATAAAAACGTATCAAAACTTATATGGTCAACTCTTGGCGGGATTTGTGTAGGAGTAACACTTTTTCAGCCGTTGTACAGTTTTACCAATATCTTTCTCCCGCAATATATTGTTTATAGTTCAGAACTATACCTTTTTTTTGTAACACAATTACTCCCGTTTATACTTACTGGTACGGGTATTGGAATTTTTATTGCCTTCTTTGACAACGACAATAGTTTACAGGAAAGTATTCTATTATGCGCAGGAACTTCACTGCTGTTACTCATCTGGATATCATTACTCAAAACTTACCGTTTACAGCCAGGCGGTACCGGACTATATAACCCGGTAGCCAGTTATATACTAATTGCAGTGATACTCGCAGGTTCAAGTATATTTTTTAACAGGCTCACAAAAACATTTACTCATCCTGTGCGTTAATCACAGTACCCCAAACACCAGGGATTTTTGTACCGCAATACACGCACCGCCCTTTGTTAATATACGCTTTCACTATCTTATAAGAATACCGATCCACCACAAGTTTACCGCATTGATGACAGTAAGTATCCTCCCCGCGATGCCCCGGGACATTGCCCACATAAACATACCGTAACCCAGCTTTTTTTGCAGCAACATACGCTTTATCCAACGTTTCCACGGGTGTCGGAGGAAGGTTGGTAAGCTGGTACTGCGGCTGAAACCGCGATAAATGCAGCGGCACATCATTCCCGAGATTATTTTTTATCCACTCACACATCTTTGTGATAGTAGGGATATCATCGTTTTTCGTGGGTATTACAAGATATGTTATCTCCAACCACACACCATGTGATTTAATAATCTTCAAACTATTCAGTACATATTCCATATTAGCGTCATGCATAAGTTCCTGATAAACCTTTTTGTCAAACGCCTTAAGGTCAATATTTGCAGCATCAATAACCTTACAAAGCTCAACCAACGGTTTTTCGTTGATATACCCGTTACTATGCATAACATTACGTATCCCAACCTTCTTTGTTTCACTTGAACAGTCGTACATATACTCAAAGAAAACAGTGGGTTCAGTGTAAGTATACGCAACAGTTGCGCACCCGCCGTTTTTTGCCATTAACGCAATCTGCGCTGGTGTAAACCAAAAATTATTAGTTTCAGTGGGGCACATCTGAGCGATCTGCCAGTTCTGGCAATTCAAGCAACGCATATTACACCCTGCAGTAGCGATTGATAACGACATAGTACCCGGGAGATAATGGAAGAACGGTTTTTTTTCAATCGGGTCAACATGCACAGCACAAGGGTTACCGTAAGCAAGGGTATGCAATATCCCGTTTTTATTCTCTCTAACCCCGCAGAAGCCCATACTCCGGTTAGCTATAACACAACTCCGCGGGCATAACAGACAGTGTACTTTAGTCCCGGACCCACCGGGTAGTTTCTCAAAAAACCACGCAATTTTATTAGGTATTTTCCCAAAAACAGGCTCATTACCTGTCTGTGGATAACACTGAGACCCAAAACTGAATAAAAGAATGAAGCTAAGGATAGCACCATGGGTATAACGACTGTATATTTTTTCAATTGTCAAGTACGAGGACATTAATTTCTCTGTTCTATAAACAATATTATATGGGCCCAAAGGGACTTGAACCCTTACACCAAGCTTCGGAGGCTTGTACTCTATCCAATTGAGCTATGGGCCCGTTATATTGTTAAAACTTCAGTGATTTAACGGCATCACCGGCTTTATCTACAGCGGTTTTCAGGCCATCAACATTTTTCCCGCCAGCCTGTGCAAAGTCCGGTTTTCCGCCTCCGCTTCCGCCAATCTCTTTTGCAATATCTTTAATTATAGTATTAGCATTAACCCCTTTGTCAACCAAATCTTTCGTAATCTGCACAACGAGGAATGGTTTATCCTGGTATACACTGCCAACCACAACAATACCCGAACCAATACTTTTTCTTATACGGTCACCGTATTCCCCTAACGCCTTTGCACTGATCCCGGAGAGAACGTCAGTCACCAGCTTAATACCGTTTACGGTACTGGTTATAAGCGTTGTTTCGCTACCCTGTTTAGCGCCTGCGAGTTTTGACTCAAGTTCCTCAACCTTCTTCTCCAGAGCTTTATTCTCGGTTATAACCTTAACCAATTTCTGGTTCAGTTGTTGAGGCTGTGTATGAAGCAACTCCGCGAGTTCATACTGTTGTTTCTCAAGGCCAACAACATATTTTAACGCAGAATGCCCTGTGATTGCCTCAATCCTGCGTGTACCTGCGGCCACACTACTTTCACTAAGTATTTTAAACAGCCCAATTTCGCCTGTGTTTTTGATATGAGTCCCACCGCAGAGTTCCATACTGAAACAATCATCACTGGCTTTACTTTCTTCACAATCAACTTTAACTTTACCAACCTTAACAACGCGGACGTTTGCACCATATTTCTCGCCAAACAAAGCCATTACCCCATCTTTTATAGCTTTTTCTAAAGTAGTTACTGAAGTATTAACGCAATAACTTTCAAGCACCGCATTATTAACAATCAACTCTAAGCTTTCAATTTGTTCACCACTCAACGCTTTAGGATGCGCGAAATCGAATCTCAACCGTTCATTTGTCACCAGCGATCCTGACTGAACCACATGCAGTCCCAGTGTTTGCCTCAATGCTCGATGCAGTAAGTGTGTGGCGGTATGGTTACGTTGAATATCCTTTCTGCGATCAGAATCAACCAATGCTTCAACCTTCTCCCCTATCCTTGCAGTACCCTCAACAACCTTCCCGCGATGAACTACCAACCCTTCCACCATCTTTTGTGTATCAGAAACCACGATTTTTATATCAATCTTTGCGCCATACCCATCTTGAGCGATGATTATACCGGTATCGCCTATCTGCCCTCCTTGTTCCGCATAAAACGGTGTTTCTTTGAGTATAACCTCAACTTCAGAACCTTTACTTACGGCATCAACCATTACGTTGTTACTAACCAACCCAACAATCTCAGTAACATCCCGAATAGTTTCATACCCAACAAACTTAGTATTCCCTACTTTGGTATACAAATCCTTATAAACCCCGAGTTCCTGTTTTCCGGAACCCTTCCATGCGCTACGCGCTAGTTCACGTGAACTTGTAACCAGTTTATCAAAGCCTTCTGTGTCAATAGTGAACCCGTTTTCCACAGCAATATCGTTAGTAAGATCCGCCGGGAACCCGTATGTATCGTATAACTTAAACACTTCACTTCCGGGAATTATTTTGTTACCCTTGCTACTGAGTTCACGCAGTACCTGTTCCAGCATTTCAGTACCGGTATCCAGTGTCTCCAAAAACTTTTCTTCCTCCATCTTAACAATACTCGTTATTTGTTCGCGATGAGTTTCAATATCAGGATATACCGGCTTCATATGCTGTGCAACAAAACCAGCGAGTTTATAAACAAACGGTTTGAGTTCCACCTTTTGTGCGGAAGCCAGCATCTTGCCTTGCCGTACCGCCCGCCGGAGTATCCTGCGAAGCACATACCCGCGCCCTTCATTTGACGGTACAATACCGTCGGAACAAAGCATTGTTGTACTACGCACATGATCCGCAATGATCCGCAGTTCTTTGATATCAACATCCGAGACATTGATCCCAAGAAGATTCACGGTTTCTATCATTATAGGCTTGAACAGGTCCGTCATAAAACACGACTCAACATTTTGCACTAAGGTCGTCAACCGTTCAAGGCCCATACCGGTATCAATATTTTTCTTGGGTAACGGCTTAAGAGTTCCATCTGGCTGG
>JBBAAG010000128.1 GCA_041658405.1 Elusimicrobiota bacterium | reverse complement strand
ATTTTATAGGCGCTTCGGGCGGGTTGATTTTCCTGATAATATCGGAAGGAGAGATAAATCCATCTCCTCCCAATCCCGGTACCTCCTCCCCATCTTCATTGTATACGTGCGTATGGGTTATCTTACCGTTTTCATCGATATCATACTTTGCCTTGTAGCTGCCCAGCGAGCCGTCGTCCTGCCGCACAAAAACATACGCAGACCTGTAGGTAAGTTTACCGCTTGAGTCAAATTCGGAAAACATCATGTAAAGGTCAGTCAATGCATCTGTCTCTCCATAGTGAGATACCTGTTCTACAGAGAATACCTGTTTCCAATTTCCGTCATAAGTATCTCTGTTGTACCTCTTTTCCTTTAAAACGCCGTCCTTGTCATAAGAACGGTTCTCTCTTACAATAGTCGCCTGTTTAAACTTGCCATTATCATCATAGTCTGCCGTGTAACCGTAGCTGTTAAGAAGCTTTCCGTCGCCGTTATAAGTCTTATAGTCATAGGTCATTTTAATAAGCTTACCGTTTTGATTATACGTATAAGCGCTTGCGTAACGGGTTTCGCTGATAAGTTTGTTATTGCCATCAAAATTTTTATACTGGCTGGATACATCTGTTATCCTGCCCGCCGTATCGTAGGTATACGACGTCACGCCTGAGTATGAACTTACCGGCTTACCGTCCTTGTCATAAATATGCTGTTCGTACTTACTTTCCAACACGGCGCCTTTTTCGTTGTAGGTTGTGGAGTAGGTGTATGCCAACGTCAGGACGCCGGAGCCGTTATAATTGTTGTAACTGGTCTTTTGCCCTCTCAGGATGCCGTTACTGTCATAACTATAAGTTGAGACTTGATTGTAACGCCACGAGAGCTTGCCGGCGGTGTCATACTGCCAATAGTCATACCTGTAATCCGTTAACTTTTGATTCTCATTGTATGTCTTGCTGGAAGACCACGATCTCTGAATAATGCCGCTGGTGCTATAATTATAGCTATACGCATATTCAGATCTGATCTTTCCGTTCATATAGGTACTTGATTTGCCTTCACTGGACGTCACCTTATGAGTGTAGTAGTCATATCTTGTTATGGAACTACCTTTGTAAGTCATGCCGTTATAGTAGGCAGCCAGGTATTCGGTTTGGTATTCGTTCCGATATTCCAGGACATAGCCGGGTTGGCCATATATTACGTCTGTCCTATTCGAACTTTTTACCACCCCATCCGTCTTGGACTCGCTGATAGATGTGTATTTGACAAGATTTTTCCCTGTGCTGTCGTATATATATGTTGTCGTGCCGGAATATGAACTTACAGGCTTGCTGTTACTATCATAGTTACGCTGTTCGTACTTACTTTCTAATATGTAACCTTTTTCGTTGTAGGTTGTCGAGGTGGAGTATGTCGACAATAAGACACCGGAGCCGTTATACCTATTATACTTATATTTGTATTCTCTCAGGGTGCCTTTATCGTCATAGGTATAATTTGTGACTCCATTGTAATACGACGCGAGCTTGCCGACGCTGTCATACTGGCGATATTCATATTTATCTTCTATCAGTCTCTGGCTCTGATCGTATGTCTTATTAGAGTACCATGACAACTGGATAAAGCCCTTGGCGTTATAAGTATACCCATACGCATATTCAGTTTTAAGCTTACCGTTCACATAGGTACTCGATCTTCCTTCGTTGGATGTGACCCTATGGGTGTAGTAATCATACCATGAAACATAACTACTCTTGTAAGTTGTGCCGTTATAGGTATATTGGTATTCGCTCCGGTATTCCGCCGCATAACCGAGTTGGCCGTAGACTATATACGTCCTGCCCGAACTTGTTACCACACCGTTCGTCATGGATTCATAGGTCATGGTATACCTGACAGGGTATTTTCCTTCGCTGTCGAATATAGCTTCCCATCGAGAGGTGGATTTATAGATGTTAGTGCCGTAAGAATATTTATACTCTGAGGTACCCACCTCCCTGGCTTTCTTCTTTGATGCATCAAGATAGACGGTCACGGTCTGCTCGTAAGAATAGCTGTTGCTTACATAAGAGGTCTTCCTTATCTCTCTGTCAGTTAATATCTCTACCTTAACGGCCGAATATTTGTTATTGAGGTCATAGACAAATCCCGTAACTTTATTGCCATTTGAGTCAACATAGTACTCTACTTCCTTGTCAAATTTATAACTGTAATTATAACCGATACTCGAATAATCGGCGGTAAGCGTAAGCTTTGCTTTAACCTTATATATACCGTTACCCATATATTCAATGGCTGTAATGTCTGTAGCGCCGCAAGTGATTGGCAAGTAACGCGACCCATAACCGTTGAAATTCCAATCGCGGGAAAGGGCGTCTTTTTCAACAAGTTCCTTGATTCTTTTTTCGCCTAACTGGGGCTCTCCTGTCTTTATATTGACGTCTATCTTAACTACCGAGCCGTCTTTGAGTTTGAAATCGAATCCTACTATATCTTTTTCATCAATAACGCCGTCGCCGTTAATATCCACCGCCGACCAGTTGGCAAGTTCGAATCCATCCTGATTTAATTTTTCACGGAGGTAATCGGATGCGTTTTTGTAGAGATCCTGGCCTGTTTCTTTATTTATAAGCGTGGTGAGTTTAAGGCTGCTGTCTTTGGCGCTATAATTATAAGTAATCTTAAACTGAGGCGTTGAGACATGAATTATATAAGGAGGTTCCGGCATTATATATCCGTCAGGACCGGCAACCACTGAATAGATAATGAGTTTCTGCTCAATACTATTCACATGGACATCGCCCATGGATAAGCTGAATTTCAGCGAGGTTTCGTTCCGGACCTTATTCACGGCATCCGCTATCTTCTGGTCTATTCTGATTTCACCTGTGGACAGGATAACCTCTACGGGAATATTTCCGCCGATCCGCTTGATAAGCTCATCTCTTTGATGATACAGGTCTATGCCAAGCTTAAGCGCTCCGTCTATCATACTCCAATACGCTACTCCTATAGTATTGTTTTCGGGGTTCAACAGTTCAAGGACCTTGGCCTCAGCGTCTTTCACATAGTCTCTTCCTGTATTATTGTTAACGAAAGATGTCAGCGTGATAATAGGCCGTTTTGGATTAAGACTAATAGAGCTTTCGGCTTCCTGTTCCTGCGAGGACATCTCTATACCCATAGGCCCATTCAACCATAAATAAGCCTCTGTGTAATATAAGGCAAGAGTATAGTTTCCGACTCTTGCGGTAACATTGTACTTCATAATCGGTTGATTCGGCCAGTCGGCATAAACAACCTTCTCCATCAGGCCTATGCCGTTTATGTGCACTTCTCCTATATCTACACCCATGTTGTTCGCGATATTTTCGCGTGTCTTAAGCACTGTATTCTTCAAATTATCATCCATTCGCGATACGCCGCTTACGATATCAACGAAGACCGCAACACGAGAGCCATCCTTTAATACAAAGGCTAATTCTATTTCCCCATTGTCATTCATGCGCCATGTGTCAATTTTAGACTCGTCGGGATTTGCTATCTCTTTCAGGTATTCGGCCGCATTTTTAACGAGATCTATCCCGGACTCGGCCACGAGAGACTTCAATATTAACGAAACGTCAGTGCTGTAATTGCCATTTTGAGGATTATAAATAGAGCTTAAGGTATAAGCATATCGTATCTTAAATCCTTTTGTGGCGGCCTCTACATATTGGTAATAAGAATAATAACCGTTCGCATCATAAGCATATCCCATATCCGTAATCTTAACTTCACGCTCATTCACCCCCAGATGCTTAATCACATCTTCCTTCACGGCGAGTATGGGTTTCTTAACGGAGTCCCTGATTCCGGCGTCAAGTGTGTTTATGTCATAGATACCGTCTAAATACACGGATTTATTACCCATGATGACATAACCGCTCCAATTAACGGTCCCGTCGGTCTTGTTGTACTGAAAGCCATACCATAAAGGATCTTCGTTCTGCACAACTACGCTTTCTTCGGTGCAATTAAACAGACCGACTATGCCGTCTATTATCTTTGCGGGATAGTTGCCTGTCAGATCCGCAACTTTTGTGTTTACAACATACCAGTAGCTCTGCCCATACCAGCTATTTTTAGTCATCTCTACCGTGAATTGGAAGCTATCTACCTGTATGAGCACGCTGTAGTTGCCGTTATCGAGTTTTTCTAATTTGATGAATTTTATGTAATCCTCGATCACATTTTGGTAAGAATTTTCGCTCTCATCATATACCATATAGTCAACGCGCTCTCTCGCTTTTTGTATAACTACCGAATCGATAACGTCCGGAACGGTCTTTTTAATCAGCACACCCGATGAATTGTATTCATATGTCACAAGGAGATTCGTAAAGTCTATTCGCTGGTAGCTGTACTTGAATTGTACTGTATTGGTATTCGCAAAGTAAGTGAAGGTATAGGCGTTTGCGCCATCGGCGTCGGGATTAACCAGAGCCCGTTTAGAGACCCTGCCGAATCCCTGGTTTTGCCAGTTTTCATTCAGATAGTAATAGGATGCTGTCCCAACGATACCGTAACTGGACATTTCCGCTACCGTCTTGTGCTCAAGATAGCCGGTGTCGGTATAATAAAAATCCTGTTCTCCTGATGGCAGGGTTCTTTTGATAAGTTGGCCGCTGGCGTTATATTCATATTTGGCCGGATTACCATCACTCGCGCTTTTGTAGCAGCTCTTGTATTGAACGACGGAGGTATTAGCAAAGTACTGATAAGTGTAAATAGTAGCGCCGTCCGCATCGGCTGTAGCTCTCCCTGACTTATCGAGCCTGCCAAAGCCCGTGGAGTTCCAGTTCTCATTTATATAGTGGTAGTAGGTGTTGCCGGAGGCATCTGGAGTGCCGAGGGTCTTGGACTCGAGGCGTTTGTTGGCATCGTTGTAGTAGGTGATAACGTCCGGAACGGTCTTTTTAATCAGCACACCCGATGAATTGTATTCATATGTCACAAGGAGATTCGTAAAGTCTATTCGCTGGTAGCTGTACTTGAATTGTACTGTATTGGTATTCG
>JBBAAG010000127.1 GCA_041658405.1 Elusimicrobiota bacterium | reverse complement strand
AACATCAGGGACATTGATCCCAAGAAGATTCACGGTTTCTATCATGATAGGCTTGAACAGGTCCGTCATAAAACACGACTCAACATTTTGCACTAAGGTCGTCAACCGTTCAAGGCCCATACCGGTATCAATATTTTTCTTGGGTAACGGCTTAAGAGTTCCATCTGGCTGGCGGTCATACTGAGTAAATACGTTATTCCATACTTCCAACCAACGGTCACAACTACACGCCGGCCCGCAATCCGGCTTCTTACACCCATACTTTTCCCCGCGGTCATAAATAATTTCGCTACACGGCCCGCACGGCCCTGTGGGGCCCATTGTCCAGAAGTTAGTATCATCCCCGAGTTTAATAATACGTGAAGGTTCAACAATTTTTGACCACAACTGCCCAGCCTCGTCATCATCTTTGTAAATTGATACATACAACTTATCCTTAGGCAACCCCATCCAGTTCGTGCTGGTAAGAAATTCCCATGCCCAGGGTATAGCTTCTCCCTTAAAATAATCGCCAAACGAAAAATTACCCAGCATCTCAAAAAAAGTCAGGTGCCGGATGGTAAGCCCTATTTGTTCAATATCCGACGTGCGGAAACACTTCTGGCACGATACCGCGCGGCTATACCCTTTATTAACCTTCCCAAGAAACTGATCCTTAAACTGTACCATCCCTGCGCTTGTAAACAATAACGTAGGATCCCCGGACGGTATCAAACTATCAGACGGTACTACCCTATGGCCGTTTGATTCAAAATACTTTAAAAAATTATTGCGTACTTCTTTACTATCCATCTTAAACAACTACTTCCCCGTCTTTTCATTTTCTAACCGTTTCTTCCCATCCTCAAAAAACGGTTCCGCAAACTCGCTGTTCCACGTACGGTCTTCCCATGAACGGTTTTTTATAGTATCCATAAACCGGTCAAGTTCTTTGAAATATGACCCGTAAATATGAAAACTATCAGCAATATCAACATACCTCCCGACTTTTACAGGTTTACCTATATTCTTACTTATACGCTCCGCAACGATCTTAAAAAGATCGGTTAACGCAAAGATATTCATAAACGCAGCCTTAAACGCATCACGTGACCGCCAATGCGTATTCATATTAAGCACCATCCCGCCTTTATCATCGGGCGACATACGGAACCATATACGCTGTAAACAAGGCGGATCCTCGGTCGGAGCATCAGTTTTTACATTCCAGGTAATCGCCTGTGCGCGTCGTGAATGCCCGGCTTTGGATAACCGGTTAACTACATAATCAATCTGGTTAACCACCTTACCTTCAATTTCATAAGCAAACAAGCGCTGGTGGTATGTATAAGTCCATTTCCCTTCCTCAGGTTTGATCCAATGATCATGCACGCCATTAACCACTTCCTGGCGGTAAACCTCGAGGTCATCAAGCCCGCCGGGGAACGCTTTATGAATCCTTGGCTCGGCATACGGGTCGTTTACCACCATCATCATTGTACAATCCTTACTTGGCGGGTCACCTGGTTTATCATACTCCGTGCGGACAGATTCTCCTTGAGACCATACTTTTAATACAGCTTTCTCCCATGCTTCCGGCAAGTTAGCGCCTTCAACCATAAATACCGGGATGTTACCTGTTTGTTTAACATCTGTAACCATAAATAATCCTACCGTTTCCTTCCATTAAAAAATAAAAATATTTAAGGAATTATTATAACCCTAATTCACGGATAAGTCAAACACGATGAGGGTATTCCCTATTTTGGAAATACAAATGTAAAACCTGCGCGATGGCTCAACCCAAAGATGTCATGCTGAAGTACTGCATAGTCAATACTATAACTACCCAGTTTTAAACCAAACCCCGCGGTAAATATACCGTTATCATACCCTCCGCGGACCGCCAACATTCTATAAAATTCCATCTCAACCCCTGCGTGGTACTTTAACTGAGTATTTACAGCCTCAAGCTCACCTGAAACAGTGAAGCTATCATTAAGCATCCTAGCAGCCGCACCGATCTTTGCGGTTATCGGGATTTCATTTCCACCAGAATGGACTAAGTTCTGGATATTAACCCCTAAGAATATTTTGTTGACAGGTATATACAACACCCCGAGATCCAACCCTAACCATGTTGAGTTATAATCATCAAACAGTTTATTAACAATTTTAGTTCCGAACCCGATACTCAACGACTGCCTGAATTTGAATGCATTAGAAAAAAATAGTGCGGTACTTGTATCGTTAATAGAATCACCGATAATATTTACGGTATCGCGTCTCACAATCCCGTCAGTTGCTAACTGAGCAACACCGATGCCGTATGTCCAAACACTACCTCTTGGTACCGCAATCCCGGCATTCGTATATCTTGTATTTT
Source organism: Elusimicrobiota bacterium (assembly GCA_041658405.1). Classification (NCBI taxonomy): domain Bacteria; kingdom Pseudomonadati; phylum Elusimicrobiota; species Elusimicrobiota bacterium. The sequence goes on along the minus strand of JBBAAG010000127.1, from coordinate 2,741 downwards.
CAAATAGTCCGATATACGAAAGTTGTACTGCCATGCTATCAACAGTAGCCAATCCCGCGGGATTCCAGTAAACCGATGACGGGTCACCCTGTAAAGCCGTAGACGCTCTGCCCATACTCAACGCGCGGGTACCCAATCCAAGATTAAGAAAATACCCGGGTACACCTCCTGAGTTCTCTCCCGCATGAACTGGTACGGATAAACTCAAAAAATAAATTATTGCAAAACAAATAATGAATTTAAACATATTCTTCGTACTCACACTATTTTACCCCCAGTTTTGTCTTGAGGGTTACGCCATCACATTGTACAACACAGATATACGCACCTTTATCAACAGTCAAACCCATACCGTTCTTACCGTCCCATACAACATCATTCGGCCCGGCTACACCGCCGTTACTCTCACCTTTACCAACCTTACGTTCCCACACAAGCTCGCCGGTTAGGTCAAATATTTTAATAACAACATCCGCATCGGTTTTCAGAACATAATGTATCATGGTATACGGCTTTTCCGGCTTGAACGGGTTCGGATAATTCGATAATGTTTCTATACTTTCTGAAGCGGTAATATATTCCATCACCTTAAACATAGTCAAATGATTCACCTGTACAGAAATTTGTTTATTAACTTTATCTACACTCGATACAGGGATTAACACCCATCCTTTATTAACTTCGTTATAATAAAATACCCGCAGGTTATCCTCATTTATCCCATTGAGGATAGCATCCGTATACGGTATTGTGATAGTAATATCCTTCCCAAGTTCGTGTGTACCATCAGCAAGTTTGATTTCAACAACAATATCGGTATCCTTAAGTTTCGGGTCATTAGTAACCCTTGGCTGGTTGACAACACTTGGCTTGTTTACCTCCACCTTTGTACTATTAGTTAATGTACCCGCGGGAATATCTATCTTTAACCCGTCAGAATACACTAACGCAACATCCTGGCTTGGATCTATTGTTAAATGCACAATAAACTTATAATGCGCAGTATTCTTTGCAGACCAGTTCCCCGCATTATCCACAGCAATTGCGTGTATATACCAAATACCGTCAGCTAGTGTTGCCATTGTAATCGTGCTCCACGTGACATAGGTCCCATTCTCCGGGGTGACCATAGTATAACTACTTCCGTTTACAAGGTAATAATACCCTGCAATCCCGGAAACATCCTGTGTTGAAGACATGAACGCAAACCTCGCTAAAGTATTCGCGTATGCGGTATCATTAATCGGATGCGTAGTTGATGTTATACCAGGACTATCCGGCGGAGTAAGATCAATCACGGTTTGCGTTGATGTTTGAATCACCACGCGGATACCATCAGACGTGCGTACAGCACTGTATAACCCTGCGTTATTCAATGCTTTTAAATTAAAATAATACGTTGTCTCCGGAGATAATGACAACCCTGTCCTCACAGTAAACGTAGCATATAATATATTAACCCAGTCAACAATCTCGGTCCCACCTTTTGTAGTACCGATTGAATAAAAATACGCGGTAATCCCGGTTTCATTATCTAAAGACACACCATAATTTGCGGATAGTGTTGTGGTTGACAGTGTAACATCAACATCATAGCCGGTACCGTCCCAGACATACTGAGGCATTGACGGTATTGTAGTATCTACTGAGACATCTATGACACGCATTCCGTCAGACGACGCTACATTACCTGTTAACCCCGCATAATTCTCTGCCTTGACAGAAACGTAATATGTTGTACCATTCGTTAAACTCAACCCTGTACGCACAACATAAGTTGAAAGCCCGATATCAGTCCAAGTAACAACATCTACCCCTCCACTGCTTGTCCCTACAGCATACCAGTATTTCTTTACACACGATTCTGAATCATCCGTTTTTGTCCAGTTTGCAGACAACGCAGTTGTGGAATACCAAACATTAACATCAGCGCCTAATCCGTCATTAACATACTCAACTTTTTCGGGTGGCGTATTATCAGCGATATTAAGTATAAACACCGGTGATACACTGTAAGTGCTTGACATAAACGTAAATTTAGAATAATAAATATTGTTTGATGTATCACTAAAATTATTTCTGCTATACCCCCGGCTATTCATTCCGCCAATAACATAGAACCCATTATCTGTTGTCAATGTATGGTGGCTAGCTGCTGCTTTCGGAATAACTGACTCTGAAGATAAAGTAATTGTGCCTATACTGCCATCGGATTGAATTTTGCCGTAGTACACACGGTTATAACATGTACTATAATTATGCCCGCCTGTTATGTACAGGTAACCGTTAGAAACAAAACAGGATAACATTGATATATTTACAGGAAGAGTATTTACATTTGTGACAAAACTCCCGATACTTCCGTCAGTGTTTATCTTAGCATAGTATATTTTATTAGAATCCTGAGCATTACCCAGATGGCCGCCTATAATGTATAAATAACCGTTGTTAACCAACGCTGAATGTTCGAAGAGCTTAACCGTCATTTTTACGGGTGACAACGCAAAACTGCTGATATCCCCGCTAGCCTTTATTTTTGCGTAGTACACCGTATCGTACATTGTTGATGACGGAGTATTATATCCGCCAGTAAAATATAAATAGTTATTATAAATACAACTAGCGAACCCACCAGCATGTATTGTTGGAGCAGTGTTTGTTGAAACGTTAACACTCGAAAGTATACCGTCATTACCTATTTCCAGATAACACACATCATCAATTAATCGGGAAGTATTAGA
>JBBAAG010000126.1 GCA_041658405.1 Elusimicrobiota bacterium | reverse complement strand
CATCAAAAAAAGGTAGTACCGAACTTTGAGTCATTAGTCATGACTTCCGGGAATTTCGCGGATGAACCTATCTGCAAAGATAATGGTGAAGCTCGGGATAGGTTGGGCGGGATCGCGGATTATTACTTAATGAATAACCGCGGAATTTATACGCGCTGCGATGATTCAATTGTGAGGTCAATTAAAGTTGGGAATACTGAAAAAATGCAGCTTATCCGCCGTGCAAGGGGTTATGCACCGAATCCTATCAGCCTGGCGGTACCTAAACAGTATAAATCAACGGGTGCTGTATTGTCCGTAGGAGCGGGATTAAAAAATACGGTGTGTATCACCAGGGGAAACGATGCGTATGTGTCACAGTATATAGGTGATTTGTTTGAGAATAAAGGTTTTGAGTTTTTTAGGGATACAATCGCAAAGCTGAGTGATGTCCTTAAAGTTGATCCAAAAACGGTTGTGTGTGATTCTCATCCGGATTATTTATCATCAGTATATGCGGTTCAGCGTAAAATACAGAATAATAACTCTAAACCAGAAGTTAAATTTGTGCAGCATCATATAGCGCATGCGGGAAGTGTAATTGCGGAACATAAACTTATCCCGCCGTTGCTATGCATAACTTTTGATGGAATTGGGTATGGGGTAAACGGTGAACTCTGGGGTGGTGAAGGTTTTGTATATACACAAAATAGCGGGTTCATTCGTTACGCGGGTTTAAGGACATTAATGCTTCCCGGCGGGGATAAGGCTGTAAAAGAACCGTGGCGTATTGCCGCGGGGATGTTGTATGAACTCAATGAAACAGGGAGAAAATTGCCGCCCGGGTTAAAACAACAAAAGGCAAGGTTACCTCTGATTTATCGGATGATTGAAACCGGGCTTAATACATATAAAACAACTAGTGCCGGGCGTATCTTTGACGGGATATCAGCGTTACTGGGTGTGTGTACAAACGTTACTTATGAAGCACAGGCGGCGGTGAAACTTGAGTCTCTGGCATGGAAAGTTAAACACAAAAAAATAGTGCCGTACGTTTTTGATTTAGTACGGGATAACAGATTAGTGGTTATTGACTGGCACAATGTTGTAAAAGGTATACTTCGTGATATCTCCAAGGATGTATCCCCTGAAATTGTTGCGTTTAAATTCCATACAGCGATAGCTGAGGCTGTACTGAACATCTCAAAGTTAGCAAGAAAAGAATCAGGGGTACGGGTTATTACATTATCCGGCGGGGTATTCCAAAACGCGTTGTTACTGGAACTAACCGTCTCAATACTTGTGAATGCAGGGTTCAAGGTATATTTTAATGAACAACTGCCTGCGAATGACGGTGCAATAGCTTATGGCCAGGCCTGGGCGGCGGGTAACGGGTATGTGTTAAAACGTTAATATTTTGGTAAAATACTAAATATATTCTATAAACAAGGAAGGATGTTGTTAGTTAGTAACAACTCTATTTTTTATGTGTTTAGCAGTTCCGGGTAAAGTTATTAAAATAAATAAAACTGTTGCAATAATTGATTACGACGGTGTAAAAAAGGATGCAATGACAGATCTCACGCCCGATGTAAAAGTTGGGGATTATGTAATTGTACATGCCGGTTTTTCTATACAAATTCTAAACGAGGATGATGCTAAAGAAACGTTGAAACTTCTGCGTGAAGTTGATGAGGCGGCAAAGCGATGAGTGGCATCATCAGCCGTGATAAAAAACCGGATTATTCTGGCCGCGATGATATTAAAAGTATATCCGGCGCAATCGCACAGATGGTAAAACATAGGATATCTTTTATGGAGGTATGCGGGACACATACAATGGAGATAGCGCGTAACGGATTACGTGCGCTCTTCCCTGAAAAACTTAGGCTTATCTCCGGGCCCGGATGTCCTGTATGCGTAACACCTCAACAGGATATTGACGCGATGATACGGCTTGCGGAACACAAAGATATTGTGGTGGCAACGTTTGGGGATATGTTGCGCGTACCGTCTATTGATAATAAAGGTAATAGGGTCTCATTAGAAACCGCACGTGCGGTAGGCGCTGATGTTCATGTGGTGTACTCTCCGGTTGAAGCGTTAGGCCTTGCGTTAAAGTATAAAAACAAAAAAGTTGTTTTCCTCGGGGTTGGTTTTGAAACTACTATCCCGGTGGTTGCTACAACCGTTATGCTTGCCGAAAAAAGGGGGATCACAAATTTTTTTGTTTACCCCGCGTTTAAAACTTTACCTCAAGCGCTGAGGGTACTATTAAGTACAAAAGATTCTGAGGTCGACGGATTAATATTGCCCGGGCATGTAAGCGTAATTCTTGGCGTGAAACCTTATGAATTTATTCCAAAAGAATACGGAATTCCTTGTGTTATCACAGGGTTTACCCCGAGAGATATCATGCTTGGTGTTTATATGCTGACAAAACAAAGGATAATGTCACGCGCAATGGTTGAGAACGAGTACACCCGCGCGGTTAAACCTGAAGGTAATCGTGTTGCTCTAAAAATTCTTGAAAAAGTGTTTAGTCCCTGTGATTCAAACTGGCGTGGGTTAGGAATTATTCAGGAGTCTGGGTTGGAATTTAGTAAAATATACCGTAAATACGACGCAAAAGCTGTGTTCGGGATAAAGGTGGATAATCGAAGTGAATATATTAACCGGGGCTGTATTTGCGGGGAAGTTATTAAAGGGAAAAAGTCTCCACGGCAGTGTGTTAATCTCGGAAAACGTTGTACGCCGTCTATGCCGTTAGGGCCTTGTATGGTATCTAGCGAAGGTTCCTGTGCGGCGTACTATAAGTATGAGTGTAATAACTAAAACATTAGGGAGGTGTCAATGGTTGTAAGTAAGGCTGTACCAAGGAATGAATATCCGCGCCCTCAGATGGTGCGTCGTGAGTGGTTGAACCTTAACGGTGAATGGGATTACGAATTATTCCTTGAAAAACAGGCGGGAAATGAAACTATAAGAACTGAGTTCAGTAAAAAAATTGTTGTACCGTTTTGCCCGGAAAGCGAATTATCCGGGATCAATGAAAAACGTTTTATCCCGGAGTCATGGTACCACCGCAAGTTCGTTATCCCGCAGGAATGGAAGGATAAACACGTAATTTTACATTTTGGCGCGGTAGATTATCTAGCAACGGTATGGGTTAATAATAAAAAAATCGGTATGCACCGCGGGGGATATACGCCGTTTAGTTTTGATATCACCGATTGTCTTGTTACAGGGAATAACGATCTTACATTATTTATTATCGATAATACCACAAGCGAACTCCAGCCGACGGGTAAACAGTCAAAAAAACCTGAATCGTATGAGTGTTTTTATACACGGGTAACCGGTATCTGGCAGACTGTGTGGTTAGAGCCTGTGGAAGCTGATTATATAAAAACTTTCAGGGTGTATCCTGATTATGACAACACATCAATAATATTTAAACCAGAGAATGTTATTACATCGGAAACGGAAGGTATTACACAAAAAGTTGAAGTCTTCGCTAACGGTAAAGCCGTAGGGAAAACCTCATTCCCTGCAAAAAATACGGTGTACGCTGTCGTCAAACTTGATGAAAAGTATCCGTGGGAGCCAGGGTCGCCGTTTTTGTATGACGTTGTGATTACCCTTGAAAAAGACGGTAAGGCAGTTGACCGTGTAGAAAGTTATTTTGGTTTACGTAAAATTGAGATTTCAGGGAAAAAGGTTTTGCTTAACGGGAAGTCGGTATTCCAGAGGTTAGTTCTTGACCAGGGATATTATCCGGATGGGATTTATACTGCTTCAACGGAAGCTGCGTTAAAACAGGATATTGTATTATCAATGGAATTAGGGTTCAATGGTGCGAGGCTTCATCAAAAAGTGTTTGAACCACGGTATCTTTACTGGGCGGATAAACTTGGTTACCTCGTATGGGGTGAGTATCCCAGTTGGGGGTTGGATCTAACAAAATACGAATTATTTGACAGTGTTATGTCCGAGTGGATGGAAGCTGTGGAACGTGATTTCAATCATCCGTCAATCATAGGATGGTGCCCGTTTAATGAGACTTATAAAACACAGATTCCGGAATTGCTAAGTATGGGTTATAATTTAACAAAAAAGTTGGACCACACAAGGCCTGTTATTGATACCAGTGGGTATGTGCACGTATTGACTGATATTTATGATAGCCATAATTATACGCAGGACCCTGAAAAGTTTAAGGCGTTATTTGAAAAGTTTAAGGATACCGAAGAAGTATTCCGTAACCATCCAGCTGCTGATGCGCCGTATCTTCACCAGCCATATTTTGTGAGCGAGTACGGCGGTATCTGGTGGAACCCGGCACAGGCAACTGAAGATAAGAAATCGTGGGGTTACGGTGCCCGGCCCAAGGATGGCGATGAGTTTATTGAACGGTATAAAAAATTAACTGAAGTGTTGTTGTTCCATCCAAAAATGTTTGCGTTTTGTTATACCCAGATATACGATGTGGAACAGGAAGTTAATGGGTTGTTGACGTATGACCGGAAACCGAAGTTTGACAAAAAAATATTTCGGAAAGTTAATACCCAGAAAGCTGCGATTGAAGATTAATCCGTTATACTTACTATCTTCTATATACCGCGTATTACTTGCTGTACGTGCTGCGGCATTTAAGAGCGGTATTGCAAAAACGTATAGGTTAGATACAAAAGTTATCTGTATCGGCAACCTTACCCTAGGCGGGACGGGGAAGAGTGTTACGGTTGAAACTGCTGTGCGGTACTGCAATAAAATAGGTAAACGCGCGGTGATACTCTCCCGCGGGTACGGGCGTAAAAATAGTTTGCCTGATAAACGCAAAGGGGTGGATGGTATTTTAACTATCTCCGATGGGGATAAGGTTTTCTTTGATGACCCCGCAGAATGCGGGGATGAACCGTTAATGCTGGCACGTAAACTCGCAGGTGTACCCATTATTGTTTGTGCGGACCGCGTGAAAGCCGGGAGGTTTATCATAGAGAAATTTAATCCGGATGTAATAATTCTGGATGACGGGTATCAGCATCTGCGGTTATACCGTGACCTCAATGTTTTGTGTATTGACTCAACAAAATGGCTTGAGGATGAAAATCTTTTCCCTGCGGGTACATTAAGGGAAAACG
>JBBAAG010000125.1 GCA_041658405.1 Elusimicrobiota bacterium | reverse complement strand
AATGTCCGCAGCGTTCCAACAAGGGGCATTTTTGAAAACGTTGTTGGGTATTGGCGAGGATGGAAAGCCAAGGCCGTACGCGCTTGGGCATTTCTTCATCGCGTATAACATCGAAAGTTTTACAGAACTGCCAAAGTTTAAGAAAACCGTTGGTGATATTTGCCGGCAGTTGCGCGCATCGAAAAAAGCGCCCGGTGCGAAGCGTATATATACGCCATGGGAGAAAGAGTATGACGTCTCCGTCGAACGTAAGGATAAAGGAGTACCGGTGGATGATGTCCTCCAAAAACAGTTGGTAGAACTACGGGATCGGTATAACCTCAAACAGTACAAGTTTGAATTTGAATAGAAGTAACAAAAGCAGTAGTTTTATGAACGGCTTTAAATTCCGATGTTGCATCGGAATTATAGAGTGAGTAAAACTACTGCTTTTAATGTTCTTTAATGATGAGCCTTGTTTTCTAATTTTTCTTATCTTTTCACAATGCTAACGACGACAATAAAAAGCCTGTTTTATTTTGTAGAATGTTCGTCGTTCGTATAAGCTTGGTAATTATGAGTTTCTAGGCTATAATTTATTTGAATTATAAATAATAAATGGAGGATGTCGTTTTGTTTATGAAAAAAGTTTGGGTATCGTTGTTAATGGTTATTATGAGTGTTACTTTTGCAGCTGCTGAGGATGTAACCGCGCCGGGGAAGATTACAGGCTTATTGTCATACCAGCATTCTATATCGAGTAGTGTTTTTTTGACATGGACCACGCCGGGCGATGATGCGTATCTTGTTGCTCTAGATATAGGGTCATGTTATAGAATACAATATTCCACTTTTCTGGCGGCAGCTTGGTCCACAAGCACTGCGCAAGTTGAGTTTTCGACGTCTGCTGTTGCGCCGGGAAGTTTGGCAAGCTGTGTCGTAACCGGCCTTACCGGAGGTGTTAAACATTGGTTTTCTATATGGGCTGGGGATGACGCGGGAAATTGGTCTGCATTATCCGCTGCGGCAACCGGGTTCGTCAGCCCGTTTACGCTTGAAACTTTGGACATCACAAGCGAAGATTCCGGTGGCGCGTCAGACATCGCGGTTGATAATAATGGCGACTTACACGTGTGTTACTACTCATATACTGGCAGCAATTATTATTTGAAGTATAAAAAGTATTCTAGTGGATCTTGGACAACACAAACAGTAGATTCCGGGTATATGCTCGGCAATAATTGTTCTATCACGATCGACCATAACAACAACCCGTGGATTGCGTATCAAGGGTATGACGGATCGCTTAACATAAACAGAGGTACGTTGAAGGTTGCACGATACACTGGTTCGTCCTGGCAAACAACAGTTGTTGATGACCCGGGGGTTGCGATATACCTTGCTGGATTCACTGCAATAACTACCGATGGGTTTGGTACCGTTCACGTCGCGTACTTTAATTCCAGCAATAATACTGCGAAATACGCAAAATGGGATGGTGTACAATGGTCTACGTCAACTATCAATAACAACTTATCGGTATGCTCGTTATCTATTGCAGTTGACCAGTACAGCCGGCCGTACATCGGGTACGGGTATGGCGGATTTGCCAAGTGGACTGGTGTTGTGTGGTCCACATATACAGCAAGCAACGGGCAAGCGTCAAACAGTATTATTCTCGACTCTTCAGGGAATGTGCACATGGCTAATTATTCTACTTATCTGAGGTATGTAAAATTTGTTGGGACGTTTACTGTAACGGATTCAATAATTGATAATTCAGCGGTAGGGACCGGGCAGTTAAGCGCAATAACTCTTGACGGTAACGGTAATCCTAATATATCGTACTACGATGGAAGCTCGGCATACGATTTGAAATATATACGCTGGGATGGCGTATGCTGGTCCACATACACGATAGATTCGTATGGTTCAAAAGGATTGGCATCAAAAATTGCTGTCGATAAAAACGGTGATGTACATATAGTTTATAGAGACCTCACAAACTCTCATCTTAAATACGCGAAATGGGCAAGCGCGGGGTTTGCAAAACCTATGGGCGGTAATGCTGCGGGAAGGCTGCAGGCGCCGACTAATTTTACAGCGTCAAGTTATGGGACTAATAGTATTGCGTGGCAGTGGACGGATAATGCTACGAATGAAACCGGGTTCAGGCTGTTGTATTCTACCGAAACCAATACCGTTAGTATGGCAGCGGACGAAAACACTATCGGAGCTAATGTAACATCGTATTCTCAGGCCGGATTAACGCCGAACACGTCATATTTTGGGTATGTTGCTGCGGTTAATAACAATACTATTGTTATGTCGTCAGGTACAAAAATTGTTACGTTGCCAAACGCTCCGGCGAGCTTAACAAAAACAGATTCCACGAGTTATTCCATAGGTTTGTCCTGGAATGCCAACTCTAATCCATATTGGACGGCCTATGAGATAGTTTGTTCTACAGACAATTTCGCAGTATCGACAACAACGGTGAAATCGTTCTCGGATAATTTTGTTGCTACGGCTTACACACACTCCGGACTGCTTGATAGTACCACGTACTGGTATAAAGTACGCGCGTTTAACATTGCGCAGGCTGCAAGCGTATACACCTCAGTAATTTCCGGGCTGACCTCGCCAAATATAGTGCCGCCGGCAGATGTTACGGATTTAGCATCCCAGCCCGGCAGTGTCGAAGGACAAGTCCGGCTGGCATGGACTGCGCCGGGTGATGACGGTACTACAGGAAATATTACTGGCGGAAGTTTTAAAATTTATTCTACTACATACACAGCTGCGGCTACTTGGGGGAATATAGCCCAATCGTCAAATACTGTGCAAGGGCAGATTCAGGAATTGACGCTCACCGGGCTTGATGCCGGAGTAACCTATTATTTAAAATTACAAACTGCTGATATTAAAAGTAACTGGTCTGGGATGTCGAATATTGCTACTACATACGCGCAGGTTGACGTCACTGCTCCGGGACAGGTTACGGGGTTAGCAGCGTATCAGTACACAACTGCAGGGTCTATCTTTGTTTCGTGGACTACGCCAGGTGACAATGTTTATTCTAGCACTATGACAAATGGCTCTGGATACAAAATACAGTACTCGACTGCGTTGTCAAACGACTGGTCGGTTGCTAATGCGCAAATTACTATCTCTACATCATCTGTTGCGCCTGGAGTTCAGGTTTCTACCCAGGTTTTTGGCTTAATAGTATCAAAAACATATTTTGTGCGTACATGGGCTTTTGACGAAAATAATAATTTTTCTGCGATATCGGCTACTTGCACTGTGTTCTCAAGCCCGTTCAGTATTTCGTACATCGACCCCCAAATATTTGCGCAAAAAATGTCGGCAGCTGTTGATGCAGACGGCAATATACATGTATCGTACCGCGAGTACGGTGTTCCATCGGGCGGCCGGTTGAAATACGCTAAATGGAACGGTACGGTATGGTCAACATCGACAGTAGATTCTGACAGCAATGCTGGGAATGAGTATAACAATATCGCAGTTGATGGCAATAATGTCCCTCATATAGCGTACAGGGCGTACGCGGGGAGTTATTACTATTTAAAATACGCTAAACTAGAAGGCTCAAACTGGGTAACTGAAACAGTTGATTCCAGTGCTGGGATTAACCGCGGATACTATGCGTCAATAGCAGTGGATGCGCAAAATATGCCGCATATTGCGTATCAGGACAATACGGCTAATGATTTGAAGTATGCGAAAAAATCGGCTACGGGGTGGGCAGTACAAACAGTTGGGTTTTCTACGAATACTACGGGGATGCATACTGCAATAGCGTTGGATAGTTACGGCAACCCGTTCATAATGTATGGTTCAAATGATAGCCCGTATTATCTGTGGTGTTCCAGCTGGTCGCCGACAACCGGATGGCGGCATTTCAGCGGGCCGTCGTATGCCTATCAATATATTTCGGTTGCTTTAGACGGCCGCGCATACCCGCAGGCTGCGTTTAGCTGGAACAGCCAGTTGGGGTATTCTAAATGGAATGGCAGTTCATGGGGTTCATCAACAATAGAAGCACTAAATCCTGGGTTTACCGGTTATGGCACATCAATAGCGTTGGATGGCAACGGAAATCCGGCGGTATCGTATTGCGAATATACAGGGGAAGACCTTAAATTCGCTAAATACAACGGGGTCAGCTGGTCCACTTATACTGTTGCTACTCAAGGACGGATCTTGTACTACTCGTCCGTAGCCATTGATAAAAACGGTGATGCTGTAATTGTGTATAACGACGGGTCTTACACTTGGAGCGTTGGGAAACTTGCTGTTGCCAAATGGACTGGCGCGGGATATTCGCCTTCAGTTGGCGGCGCGTCTGCCGGCCGGGCACAGGCGCCAAAACAGTTATACTCTACCGGTGTTAGTACCGGAAGTATTGCGTGGGCATGGACGGACAACGCGTCGAATGAAACAGGATACCGGCTTTATACTTCATCGCCGAACGCTAGTTTCAGTATTGCAGCGTCATCGGATATTATTGGCGCTGACGTAACGTCGTACACACAAACATCGTTGTTGCCGAACACGTCGTACTATAATTATATCGCAGCAGTGTCAAACGGCGGGGTTGTTGTGTCGTCAGTAACACGGGTGTTTACGTTGGCACGCGTGCCAACAGGGTTGACGGTTGACAGTTCTGGGTCGTCGGCGATACAAATATCGTGGTCAGCGAATTCTAATCCGGCTTACACAGTGTATGGTATTGTGAAATCAACAGATAATTTTGTTACGGTTTCTACAACAGTAAAATCTTATTCCGACGGGTATACAAATACTATGTTAGGCGATTCAGGCCTTTCGACTGGAACGTCGTATTGGTACAAAGTTGTGGGGTATAACGGTGATGGCGTTGCCGGTGAGTACAGCGCGGTTGTTACTACGATGACGGATTTCGGAGATATTTATGCGCCGGCAGCGGTAACTGATCTCTTTGCCGCTCAGGGCAGCGTCGAGGGTAGCTTGGCATTAACCTGGACTGCGCCGGGAGATAACGGTGCTCTTAACAACTTAATCGGCGGGCAGTTTAAGGTGCAGTACTCAACGTTCTCGTCAGTTGTATGGTCCACTGCGGCGGTACAAATAGTGATTTCCACTACAGCGGTACCGGGTGTTGGGCATACTACTGTTATTACCGGATTGTCAGCAGGAACTACGCATTACGCATATCTATGGTCCGTTGATGCTATGAATAATATTTCTGTAATTTCTAACGGTACCACTTCGTGGGCGCAAGTAGATGTTACCGCCCCG
>JBBAAG010000124.1 GCA_041658405.1 Elusimicrobiota bacterium | reverse complement strand
CCCGATGATAATATATGGCCCGGGTTTTACCGGCGGGAAAGTTATAGATAACCTCGTAAGCCTGATCGACCTTTCCCCTACAGTACTCACTGCAGCAGGTATAACCCCGCCGCCGGAGATGCGAGGACAAGCAGTTCAGCCGATAGTTAATGGCAATACATCCGGGTGGCAGAAAGAAGTTTTCCTGCAGATAAGTGAAACCCAGTGCGGCCGTGCGATACGCACAAATAAATGGAAATACAGCGTCCAGGCACTGGATAAAAAAGGCCGTGACGCGTCAAGCGATGTGTATACCGAAGATTATTTGTACGACCTTGAATCCGACCCGTATGAAAAAAATAATTTAGTAACATCACCCGTTCATACAGCAATACGTACGGAACTTGCGGAACGATTAAAACGCAGGATGGCAGCTGCCGGTGAAAAAGTACCGAACATTTTAGCTAAAGAAGAAAAGGTTAAGTAAAACATGTTAAACAAACTATTTTTTACCATTCTCCTGAGTATCACGACTTATTTCACTACAGTACCGTTGTACGCACAAACTTCTGACAGTATGTTTGGGTTCGGTATAAACTACCCCGGGATTGGAGTACGGTACTTCCCAAATAAACATTTAGCGATAGATGCAAAGTTTCAGTTCAGTGAAAACTTAATAGTCCCCGGCCTGCGCGGAAGTATATATTTTAACCCGGATAACAGGGTAAACTTTTATGCCGGCTTCGAGTATGATTATATATCCTACACCGGCGAGGTCACTATAGGCACGGGTTATGCATTATCTCCTTACCTTGGGGGAGAACTTTTCTTAACAAAATGGCTGGGTATAATGTTTGACTTCGGCCCGGCAATAGTATCTTTATATGACAGCAAGACCGGATACGTAATGATCCCCGAATTAGATTATGTGTTTAACATAGGAATTAATCTTTATATAAGGACAAAATAAATGAATAACAAAACAAATGTTCTATTAACAACACTACTTATCTTCAGTATCTTCATCCCATGCACACAAGGGGTTGGGTTGGGTATCGCAAATGTTATCAAAGAAAAGATTAAAGTAATTGATCAGGAAGTTAAGGAAACGTATTACCCCATAAACAACTCAACCGGAACAACTACAACAACTCAGTACGGTACGGTAAGCGGGCTTGTAGCGGATATCACGGATTATAGTTCAATCCAATCCGCAACTGTTACAGTGACAGGCACGGCGTTGACTACACTAACTTCCCATAACGGGCAGTATACCTTATCAAATGTGCCTTTAGGTAACAAAACAGTGGAAGTAACCGCTGCGGGATACATTACATCCTCACAAAATATTACGGTTATTGCGAATACGAATAAAACCCTGAATTTTCTAATGCAGCCCGTCCCGTCAACAGGGACAACGAATACAGCAACTCTATATGGTACAGTCAAAAGTACAGCCGCAAGCAGTATCAATAACGCAACTGTGTTACTTCAAGGGACGACACTGCAAACTACAACGAATAATAGCGGGCAATATACCATTACAAACATAACCCCTGGCAATTTTGTTGCCAGAGTAACAGTTACAGGGTATGACCAGGTAATCCAAACCGTTACGATATCAGGATTAACCCAGCATAATTTTATTTTGAACCTTACTACCACAGCTGTACCTGTCCCTACAGTCGGCAGTATTACAGGTACTATCAAAAACTCGGTTACCAGCGCAAATATTAACAATGCATTAGTATTGCTACAGGGAACCACGAGTTATTCTGCTACAACAAATCCGCAGGGAAAATATACGATAAATAACGTTGTACAGGCAAGTTATACCGTCGTAGCATCAGCAACCGGGTATTATTCTCAATCAGTTTCTACGTATGTCCCTGCAAGCGTGCAGGTACGTATGAACTTCAACCTAGTACCATTACCGCAACCCAGTACGTCCTATAATATCACCGTACCGACAGCTACAGTAAAACTAATTTTTATTCATCACTCAACCGGTGAAAACTGGTTAGCCGACGATAACGGCGGGTTAGGTACTGCGTTGAAAAACAATAATTATTATGTCAGTGACACAAACTACGGCTGGGGCCCGTCTTCCATCGGCGATAGTACCGACATCGGGCATTGGTATAACTGGTTCCGCGGAACGAACAGCAGTACGTATATGGCGGCGGTGTATTCAGAGACCGGACAAAACTGTACGTATACGCGGTTAACTTCAAATCCCGGCGGGCAAAACGAGGTTGTGATGTTCAAATCATGTTTTCCTAACTCTGCATTACAGGGAAACGCGTCAACTGCAGTACCGTCGATAGGGAATAATTTGCTAAAAGGACAAGATTCAAGTTCGGATTACCATACTATTTCAAATGCAAAAGGTATCTATACCGACATTCTGGAATACTTTAGAGCACACCAGGAAAAATTATTTATTGTGATCACCGCCCCCCCATTAACCGACGCTACATACTCATCAAACGCGCGGACGTTCAATAACTGGCTAGTCAACACTTGGCTTGCGAACTATCAATACAATAACGTTTTTGTATTCGATTTTTATAATGTCTTAACTACTAACGGCGGGTCATCTTCTATAAATGACCTAGGGTTCGCTACGGGTAATCATCACAGGTGGTACAATAATGCTATACAACACAAAACCGACGGGGATGCTGACTCTAATGCCAACATTTTGGAATATCCTACGGGTGACGACCATCCCAGCCAAGCCGGTAATTTGAAAGCCACTTCCGAATTTATACCGTTGCTAAACATCGCGTATAATAGATGGAAAGGTAATTGAGTTTGTTAACCTTACTTTTGTCAACTTCGTTGATGCTGGGCTCTATCTCTCAAGCAGATAATAGTAGTAGGATGAGTAGTATACAACAGAAACTATTTGACCGGAACTCCCCCCCGCCAGTATCATTTGTTTACGACGGTAAACCGTCCTCTGTGTTTATCCATTCCTGGACACGTACGATTAAACCTGCGAAAACAGCCGACGGAATTACTAAAACTGTTTACGAATATACTGACCCCAAAACTCAGTTGGTACTGCAAATTGAATGTTTGGTATACACTGACTTCCCGGCAATAGAATGGGTACCAACTCTGATAAACCGTGGCAAGGTTGATACTCCGGTTATTGAAAAGTTTCAGGCAATTGATACCAATTTCGAAATCACAAGCTCAACCCGCGTGATTATCCACCGTATGCGCGGCAGTGCCGCTGCGAATTCCGACTTTATGCCGCATGAAATTGAACTTCATGTCAGTACGAGCCCGTTGTTTTTTGCACCGTTAGGCGGACGGTCGTCAAACAAGTTCGCTGCACCGTTTTTTAATATTGATCAGGTTGGCACCGGTGGTGTGATGATTTCTATTGGCTGGACCGGGCAATGGTGGACCGATATTTATCGTACTACTGATACTGCTGTTAACCTTCGCACCGGAATGCAGTTTATGCAGTTAAAACTTCACCCGGGTGAAAGTATACGCCAACCGCGGATACTGCTTGTTTTTTGGAAAGGCACGGACTGGGTGGATGCACAAAACCTTTTCCGCAGGTTTATGTTGAAACATAAAACACCTAAAGGCCCCGACGGGAAGCCCGTAACATTACCTCTTGCTTGTTCTTCCAGTGCACTACACAACTTAGCTAATAAAGCTAATGTTGAAAACCAGATAGACTACGCAAAAACCATGCGCGAGTACGGGTTCGACTACTTATGGATTGACGCCGGCTGGGCTGAAGGCGGGTCAAATAACGGATGCCAAGTCGGTACGTGGACGCCTGCAAAAGAACGGTTCCCCAACGGGTTCAAACCCATAACTGACGAACTAAAGAAACTTGGCATGAAATTTGTTTTATGGTTTGAACCCGAACGTTCCTCCGGAGGTAAATGGATAGATCAAACACATCCTGATTGGGTGATATTTACCTCAACCGGCACGATATTGAATCTCGTGAACTTCGGGAATCCTGATGTACGGAAATATTTTATAGACTTCATTTCTAACCTTATAAAGCGGGATAGTATAAACATTTACCGTCAAGACTTTAATATGGACCCGCTCACCGCGTGGAAACAGTTGGACAGTCCCAACCGTATAGGTATCGCAGAAATTAGGCACGTTGAGGGATTATACGCGTTTTGGGACGATCTTGTAAAACATAATCCGGGGTTGATAATCGACAATTGTGCATCAGGCGGAAGGCGGCTTGACCTCGAAACCGTAGCACGCAGTATTGCGTTATGGCGAAGTGACTATCGCGCGTATGAATCCGTTGGTTACCAATCGCAAACGTACGGGTTGAGTTTCTGGATACCAACAACTTCTATAGGAAGTTTAATCCCCAATAAATATGCCTTCCGTAGTGCTATGACTAATGGTATCGTCTGCGTGTGGAATCCCTATGACCCAAACTTTGATAAAACATCAGCAAAAAATATTATCACTGAGTTTAAACGCATCCGCCACATGTTTTATGGCGATTACTATCCGCTGACACCCTATACGGTACGTAAAGACGCATGGCTGGCTTACCAATTCAACTGCCCGGATACCTGTGATGGTATGGCATTAGCATTCCGGCGGGATGATTGTAAGAACGATAAACTACGTATTTTTTTCCATGGGATTAATCCGAATAATATTTACGACGTGAAATACGAAGACACGGGTATTGTAAAACAAATGACAGGGAACGAGATGATGTCCGGATTTGAAATAACAACATCAACTGCGCCGGAGTCGGTACTACTAACATATAAAGTATCAACAAAATAATAATTCTAATTATTTATTTTAGTCCTATTGTAAAACAACCAGGATCATACATACTGCAATACCTAGAATACCAACGATCTGTATCCAATTAAAGCTTGATCGAAATACAAAAGATAGTACTATTTGTGTAAGCAAAAAACTACCGCCGGTTGCCAGAGCTAATGCTATATTAACGTTCATATTCTTATATAGCATCATCAAAAACCAAATACTTGACGCGCCAAAAACGTTGCCCAATATAAAAAACAGCAGCCATTTGTCAGGATGTAAACTTCCGGTTTTAAAAAATATTTGCGCTATCACTTGCATGAACCAAAATACTGTTAATAGAACTATGTTTGTAATCATAATAACACCCTCTGAAATTATTTTGAATACATTTTATCATTTTTATTACACATTTATCGGGCCGCAAGTTTTTAAGTTTTATATGCTACAATATTAAAAAATATAAATATTAATAACAGGAGGAATGTTTTTAGTGAAGAAATTAACTTTGATTCTATGCATAATCTCTTTATTTCAGTACTCACTC
>JBBAAG010000123.1 GCA_041658405.1 Elusimicrobiota bacterium | reverse complement strand
CGAAACAGGGTATAAAGATACCGCGGTGAAGCCATCTTTTGGGACTACCTCAACAACATTTTATTTTCGTGTGCAGTATATTAACTACCACAACCTACCCCCTAAACTCGGGTATCCGAAACTGCATATAAAAGATTATACCGGCCTTATCTTTTCCTCAACTATGACAATAGTTGTGAGCAGTAATACCGCGTATTCCGAAGGGGTTGTGTATGCACTACCCGTAAAAAATATGGGGTTAGGGATAAATTATTCTTACCTGCTTGAATGCCAGGATGTTACCGGCGCAGCAGCGGCGGGTGTTGCGGCTAAGTATTACCACGGGCCTGAAGTTATGGTATTAGTGAATGTCAGTACGGCTTCAGCAGTAGTTAACTGGCCGGATGGGACAATTATTTCTGTACCCAAACTCGCGTTTAGTACTGCATCGTATGTCGCTGTGGGTATACCCGAAACTATACCTCCGGTATTGTATGATACCGGCCGTAAGGAAACCGGGGTAATAAAGAATGTTGTGTTTGATAATACGATAGTAACGCCTAACGCTAAGATTAAGTTACAGGTGCCGTTTACATCACAGGATGTTAACGGGCTTGACCCTGCGGGGTTAGTGTTGTGCTGGTACAACAGTACGAACGGTGAATGGGTACCCATTATAAATTCAAGGTCGTTGTATCCTCTGGATAATAAGGTTGAGGCTGATATCACGGTCTCAGGGTTATACCGTTTATTTGAGTACGAATCCGGGGCTGAACTCCTCCCTCCTGCAGTGAAGGTAACAAATTATCCTAACCCCCTGGTTATCGGCGGGCCGGGTAGCGGGAAGACTGCTATCCGATACTCATTACCCGAAGATTCTGGTGTGGAAGTAAAAATATATGACCTTTCCGGGCGGTTAGTGCGTGAATGGAAAATTCAGGTGGGTAATTCCGGTGCATTTGCGGGGAATCATAGTGTTGAGTGGGACGGTAAAAATGATGCCGGTAATTACGTTACTGCCGGGGGATATATTTGTATAGTCAAAACAAAGAAGGGTGTGGCTAAAACCAAAATCGCTGTGCAGTAAACAAAGCTATACAGTGTCGTAGTACAGTTTTTATTTATGAATATACTCAAGAGAAGTGTTTTTTTTATCATCATAATATCAGTGTATACAAGCTTCGCGTATTGCAGTAATAATACAGGGGGGACACCGGGATATTTTTTGGAGAACGGCCTTACTGCACGTGAACTCGCGCTTGGCGGGGCTAGTGTTGCGGGTTGTACTGACTCTGCGGGTGTATTGTATAACCCTGCGTGTATCGCGTTAGTTCCCGGGCTTGATATCCAGGCATTGTATTCCGCGTTATACGAAAATGTGCACTACAGCGCTATCTCCGCGGTAGTGCCTATCCGTACAGGCGATGAGGTTATTGGTAAAAGAAACGCTGTAGTTATTGGCGGTAGTTTTGTGCAGTTATATTCCGGGGGGTATGAGGTAAGGGATGAGTTTAACCAGCCGGGTGAAAGTTTTGGGATCACTAATTCTGCGTATATCTTCAGTGCCGGGCTGCCGATAGGTGAAAGGTTTGCTATTGGTGTCGGGGGTAGAAGTTTTGAGATGGCAATCCTTAACCAAAACCTTACCGCTTATGCGCTTAACTGCGGGTTATGGGCGGTACCACTGAAATACTTATCCGCCGGGGTTGTGTTAAACAATTTTGTTGGTTCCGGGTACACAAGGCTGGGGTTAGTAGAAAAGTTTCCAATGGTGCTCAATGCCGGGCTTGTTTTGGATGTTAGTAAAGTATACCCCATGATTAATATGCTTATACTTTCTGACCTTGCATACGATATTTCTTCAAACGGTGGGTTAAAAACTTTTTTTGGGGTGGAATACAAAATCGTGGAGGTACTCTCAATCCGTGCAGGGTATGATAACGAAAACCTTACCGCCGGAGCGGGGATCCTGATCAATAATTTTAGGTTTGACTACGCTGTTGTTGCGCATAAGGATATGGGGTTTATGCATAAAGTTTCCGGCGGGTACACCGGGGGTATTACCCGTAAGAACGCGCTTGAACGCCCAACCATACCGCCAAAAACTAAGAATGCTGATAAAAAAGTTGTGGCAAAAAAAGAAGCGCAGTTGCTCTACGATATGGCAGGCGAACTATCAAGAAAAGGAAGGAATATTATTGCAAAAGAGTACCTCTCAAAGGCGTTGGAGCAAGAACCCGGGAACCCGGACTTCCTCGCATTGAAGGATCAGATTGAGTTTATCCTCACAGATACGATCCCGCCGGTATTCAAGATCGCATCACGTGAATTATATTTCCGTACACTTAATCCGTTGCTCACAATCCCTGTGATGGATAATGTCGGGATCAAGGGTGTTACTGTTAATAACCGTGACTACAACGCGAACGGGCATACGTTTGAGGTTATTGAAGTACCGTTGTCGCTTACAAAACAGGAGACTGAAGTTGAAGTTTTTGCGAGTGACCTCAACGGTAATAAGAGCAGCGGGAAGTATATTATCCGGTGTGATACCATCGCTCCGCAGATTGCGCTTATCAACGATGATGATTTTATTACGGATAAAAGTACGTATACGCTTAGGTTAATGATAAAGGAAAATGTTAAGTTACAGAGTATAAGTTTTAATAACCGCACGTTTGACTTCCCCGGTCGGGATTATATTATCTCAGAAGATATTCCGTTGAATGAAGGTGAGAATACTGTGGAAATCACTGCACGTGATATCGCGGGGAATGAGGGGCGTGAACAAATCGTTATTGTGCGGGAACCCAGAAAAGTTAATATCGCGTTATCCGACCTGTTCAACCGTAACGTCACAAGTGTTCTCTCAAGTGATGTCGGGAGGTCACTGCGTGAAACTGTGGAACAAAATGATAGGTTGAAGGTAACTCCCCGTACGAGGATGTTGAAAGTCCTTGGTGAAAAACGTGCTGGCTTAATGAAATGCGAATCACTGGAATGCGGGATTCAGTTAGGTAAAGTTTTTGATGTTGATTACTGCGTAGTTGGCAGTGTTTCACGGGTTGAGAATTTTTATTATATTAATACCATGGTAGTTATACCGTTAACCGGCGAGGTTATACTCTCAGACATGACAAAAGCTAATTCCCAGCGTGAACTCCTGGATACCGCAAAACGTGTTGCACAAAAGATTATTGATATAGTAACCCGGTAAGCGCGGTTATATGCCCGTCAAGCGTACCAACAAAAACTTTTTCATTATTATTGACTGCAGGGGTGGAGGTTACCCCGCCGATACCGGACCTGTGCTGCCATAAAAGTTTACCTGAGGATTGGTTATCTTTTACCGCTATTACCGACCCCGTACACATAGTACCCGTATAAACTATACCGTTAATTCCCAGAGGTTCGTTCCTCAAAAGGTCTGACCCCGTATCTTTTATACCTAACTGCAAAAACCATTGTTCACCTGAGATAGTGTACGCGCATAAAGTATTCCCCGCAGTTTTTGCGTATGCTTTGGTATGCTCAATATCCCCGCCGAGTGAACCCCAGTAACTACCGGAGGTCCAGATAAGTTCGCCGGTTGAGGCGTTATAGCAGTACACGCCTTTCGCATAGCCTGTGCAGTAAACTACGTTCTCTACAGGATTACCTACTACAGCCCCGCGGCTCGGTGCGTTATAAAAAGTATCAACTACCTGCACTGCACCCGTGGGTGGCCAGCCTGGAGTACCATCTTTTGCGTTGACACAGTGTATGTACCCCGCGTAGTTTGTGAAGTACAACTTATTGTTCATGAGTAATGGCTTCGTAATAATTTCTTTATGGCTGAACTCACCTCCGCTACCGCTTTTCTCTCTCGCAGCCTGGTACCTCCACCGTAACTGCCCTTTTTGTTTGTCCACAGCGTAAAGATAACCGTCTACCGCACCGAAGTATAGGTTATAGTCATCAAAAACCGGTGTGCCGAATACTGAAACCGGGGATACAGGATACCCAGCATCGGGTTCATTCGCTGCATCCGTGGGGACTGTGAAGTACCATTTTAATACGCCATCCGTTTTGTTTAACGCAAAGACTGTACCGTTATACGAGCCAAAGTATACGGTTGAGTCATCAAATACAGTACCCGAACTTTCTTCCCATACCGTCCCCCCGTATTTTGATTTATCAAACTGCCACAAAGTTTTACCCGTTAAAGCGTCAAGCGCCAGGAAAAGTTTGCCATGCGGGTTAACGTAGACTCTCTCACCATCAGGATCATACCCAAGGTCAGCTTGTACATCATTACCTACATCCACTCTCCACGCGGAGGACGGCCAGTCCTGCCGTACCTTAAAATACGGCCAGGTTGTGTAGTACCATTTTTTGTTATCACTCGTGGTATACCTTACTTTTACACGGTGGATACCGTTAACCCAGTACCATGGGTCAGATTTATCACGCAGGTTCTTAGCGTCAAATGATTTTAGTAGTTCTGTAACGTCAAAGGTTGTATCCGCAGTTGTGGTATTACCCTCAGTTTTGAACTCCATAGGTAACCAAAAGTCTGTACTATCAAGTGAGTACGTACTCTTACGGATGAACCCGCCATCGTCTACCTGATACTCCGCTTTCGTAACGGTAACGTTATGATACGGCGTGAATTCTGTGCGGATATGACACCCGGAGTTAAGCATATCGTCATTCTTAGGTGCTATGAATACGTGTTTAGGATACCTCGGGGTGGTTAAGGAGACTGTGATAAACGGTTTATCATTCGGGGGTACCCCCGGTGATTTATTAATAAAATCAATTCTGTTGTCGTACACATTAGCGATAACGAACCCGCCGCCATTAGGTTTTTTGTATACACCGGTTGTCGAGAATGTAGGGATGCCGTCATTCCCTGCGTACTTAGAATTGTTGTGTGAATGCCCTGCGATTAATGCGCGGATATTATACTTCTTCATGAGTTCAAGGAATACCTGGCTGTTGTCTACATTAACACCTTCACCCGCAGCGTTCTCGCCGGACTCTCTGGTAGGATGGTGGAACGCAGCAATAATATTTATCCCGGGATACTTTGAGTCCGCATCAAGTAACTGCGCTTCCACCCACCGTAGTTCATCACGGGTAAAGTGCCCGCTGCCGTGGTTACTCAACGAATTGTTTACCGCCAGGAATAAAAATCTTGGCTTACCCGGTAAGGGCGGGTATAATACCGCATGCCTTGTACTCCCTACGCGTTCACGGAAGTATATAGCGCCCATCCCGCGGGTTACGTCATGGTTACCCGGTACGCCATAAACTTTTATCTTCGGGTGGAACGCTCTCGCAATATCGTTATACTTATCAAATTCACGGCGTAAGCCAGCTTCTACCATATCACCTGCGT
>JBBAAG010000122.1 GCA_041658405.1 Elusimicrobiota bacterium | reverse complement strand
TTAAACGCCCGTAACCTTTACGGAGCGTTTCATTTGTTTCTCCAGCCCATCTTTCTTTATCCGTACTTCAAGCTGCCAGTCTCCGGATTTTGCGCCTTTTACTTTGATTAACGCAAAGTTCTCGCCCTTCACCAGCGACGTGTTCCACCCTACTTTACGGCTGTTTCCCTCCTGGCCGACCGCTATTACTCCTTCAGGAAGGGTAACTTCGAAAGATATGCCTTTGATATCTTTTCCTGACTTAAAATTTAACCTTAAATACGACTCCTGGTTTAACCCTACAGAGTCCGTAGCTGCACAGGTTGTCAAACTTCCCGCGCCCTTATCCGCGCTTAAGATCACCGCAGATTTTTCACCTGCATACTGTGTCGTTGTTGTATTCATCATCTTCTGGATTCCCGCAAGGCCTATCAAAAGAAACATTGCGGTACTGAACGCGTATACTAAAACGTAGTTTGAGTTAAAACTTGTGGTAAACTTTGAAAATACGCTTGCGGGTTTTACATTCTCCTGTGCTGTTTCTGCGAGTTTTAAATGCAGGTTCTGATCAAACCCTGCTGGTAATTCCGCAGGTTTCATATTGTTCAGGGCTTCCACTATTCTTTGTTCATTCATAACACTTTTTCTCCTAAATACTTCTTCTTATAGCTTTAGACGATGCGATACTAAGAAATGTTCCCCCAATTTTCAACTATTTTTTTTCGTAACATCTCACGCCCGCGGTTAATCCTCGATTTTACGGTACCAAGGTTGGTTTTTGTGATCTCCGCGATCTCCTGATAATCAAATCGCTGTATGTCATACATTATCACGGGTAATCGAAAATTCTCGGGGATCATGAGTAATGCCTGGGATACAATATCCCTAACCTGCTCCTTTTGCGCGGAAATACCGGGATCATCACCCGGCGCGGCAATATTAACAGCATCATCGATTGGTACTGATACGGCAATGTTTTTAGCTTTGCCTGACTTTTTATAATCCACAAAAGTGGTGTACACTATACGGTAAAGCCAAGTGGAAAACGCTGATTCATGGCGGAAGGATTTTAAGGATTTAAATATTTTGATAAACACATCCTGTGCAAGGTCAGCGGCATCAGGATCATTTCCCATAAACGCGCGGGCAATACCGTAAACTGTTAATTCATATTTCTTAATAAGTTCTTCAAACGCAGTAACGTTATTCCCAGCTGCACGGGCTATAAGTTCACGGTCCTGCTCAGATTCGGATTTTGTATGTTCAGTATCTGTATTCATCAACTTCCCCGGCATTCTGTATTTAATATAATTATATAAGACGATTGTTGTGTATAATAAGTTCCCTTATATTTTCAAGGTTACACCAAAATAATAGTACGTTTTCTGGTAATTTTTGTCTTCATAATCGGACACATTAAAATTTGACTTATTCTGTGTAGAAGAATAATATGCTGATACAAAAAAGTTTTTTGCAAGTTCATATTGTAATGTCACGCTATAAAGATCCCGGACATCCGTTCTTTTCTTTTTTATAAGTTTTGGCGTTACCGGCCCGGTGGTGCCCTGGTTAATCCATACGCCCTCCACATACTCGTACCATGTGGTGTCATTATAGAGATACCACGTATTTGTCACAGGTTGTGTATACCATCTATCCTGTTCATTATAAGTCACAACCGCGCGGGAGGCGTATATGTAAAAATCAAGTTTTTTGCTTATCGGGAGATTTACGTTTACATACACGCTATTTGTTACATTACTACATGGATGATAGTATTCAGTATACTTATTCACCCAGGTTGTACTACTGGCATAGTAATAGTAGTTATATTCCAGGCCGGATAAACTGCCGGTTAGCAGATTGTTGCTTGACAACCCGGCGTATATAAAACCGATCTCAAACGCGCGGAGGTATTGCGAGAAATTATAGTTTTGAGCGCAGCCGTTTAGATAAGTAAACGATTCATTTAAGTATTCGTATTGGCTGTACGATATGCTTAATCCGCCGGTAAGGTTTTCTGCTTCCTGAAAAGAAAAGTTTAGTGCGCCGGTATGTGTTGCACTTAATGGTTGTTCATAACAAAATGCATAGTTATATGAATAATTAACATTACTCGTAACTTTTCCGTGAGGGATGTAGTTCCACACGATATTACCGGTATGGCCATAGAAATTGTAATACTCATTATTTGGATGGCTTGCATTATTAAAACTATACCCCGCAATAATGGTATTAGCCAATAAGTAACTCCCGCTAAAACCCAGGGTATACTGGTCATCCGTAATATTTTGGACATCATTCACGTTAAGATTCAGGTAATTAAGATTATTGTCATACCCGCCGGTAATGTCAAACTTCAATGAATACCGTTTTGTTTTACTAACAGGTAAGGTTTCTATATCAGTCCCGCTGGTATCCGGTACAAATAAATCTTCTTTTTTAACCCCGAGTTTGTTGTACAAAATATTTTCCGCCGGAATTAAATAATTCGAATATGGGAACTCCTGTACAAGCTTCGACAGCCATTTAACCGCAGCAGTGCTGTCCTGTACTTTATATGCCGATATGCCAAGGAGGTAATACCCCCGGGAAGTTAAGGTATTATCAAGCGCTATAGCTTTCGTAATAAATTTTTTTGTTTTCTCATAATCTTCTACTTTATAATACGCGATCCCGAGGTTGAAATTTGCAAGTGCGTGCTCCGGTGCTGAGGATACCGCAGTAGTAAGCCATTGTATTGCTACACCGGTATTGCCTTGTTTATAGTACGCCGTGCCGTAGTAGAACATTAATTCAGGAGATAATACATTGTTTGAACTGGTAAATTGCTCAAGCATAGTTATTATATCGTTAAACTTGTTTTGTTCATATAAAGTTTTTGTAAGATACAGCATTGCATTATCACGTGCCCCAATAGCCATATCGCTGTTCATAAGTATCGCGGTAAACACATTCTCAGCTTCAACATAGCGTTGTGTTTTATAATATTCTATCCCGTCATTCATAGTCATCCCGGGGACAGTATTATCTTGCTGCTGCGGCATTTCTTCCATGATCGTATCCTCATTAGCGGATAATACTCCGAGAAATATGGATGTAAGGACTAAAATTATGGCGGGTAAAGCTTTGTGAGTCTGACGTTTACCGGGTCTGGATAACATAAACAATTTTTTAAATGATACTCCTAAAAAATTTATCAATATTATACATTAATAATAGTAGATAAATTGAGCAATGCCCTGTTATTCCGTTATGGATTCGTATGTCCGCGTGGTTTTTACCCAGCGTAGTGATGATTTATTGACTAAGCCTTTTATCATTCCGTAGGTATACGGCATACAGCCTAACAGCGGTGCTACCGGTAGTACAAGGAATATAAGGAGTTCCGATAGTTTTTGTATAACCGTCCTGCCAACAGGTTTTGCAATATAGTTGCGTTGGTAGTTACATACAAAGTACCAAACAGATAACAATACGTATGCTATATATACAGCGTTGAAGAATAAAATCTCCGGGAATACGTGATGCGCTAAACTTTCTACGCCGCCTATTAACGGTACGATGATGTATAATAATGAACTTAATGCTACTATCTGAAACAATACTAACGGGATAAATCCGTAGAACATTAATCCTGCAATTATAAATAGTATCATGGTGCTCAGCTTATGCTTCATAACTTTTTGTGTTACCTGCAGCAACCCGGCAGCCCAGCGTGCGCGTTGCACAAAGTATGATTTATAGTTCGGCGGGGTTTGTTCCAGTGTTACACAAGGAAGAAAATCCGGCCATTTTTTTTCTTTTAGGTATGCTTTTATCCCGAAGTCCAGGTCTTCCGTCAACGTATCAGCATCAAAACCGTTAAGGCGTAGCATCAACTTTTTGTCAATAAAAAAGTTTGTACCTCCGATAAACGGCAGGTGTTTCAGTAGTATCGGCAGAAACCATTCATGTGTCATTCCCTGATTCAGTGCGTAGATTTTGTTTAATAACGATATACTAAAATAGTTTCTTACCTGTATTACCGACCCCTGCATAAAAAGTTCTTTATCTTGTTCAGTAATAAATTTGTTTGCAACCACCAACAATGTATCCTTTTGAGGATGGCTATCCGCGTCATAAAACCCTAGTATATCGGTATCATCATCGATGAACCTTAATGCCCAGTTCAGCGCACGGGGTTTTGTGGAATGTACGGAATCTTTAAGCATACATCCGGGATAGTTACCGTCGAAACATTTCGGGACGCTTACATAGTTGACCAGGCTGGTATTGTAAAGCGTATTGTAATACTTTTGCCGTTCTTCCACGTAATAATGCGTTGTGTTTTCGTACGGATTTTCTTCACGTTCTTTCTCATCAAGAACAAATATGAACCTAAGCTTGTCTTTTGGATATTCAAGTTCTACCATCTTAGCGATTGTAGCTGATATAACACTTGCCTCGTCCTTCGCTGCAATCAATACCGTGATCTTGGGCAACCCGCGGTTGATGGTTTTTGATACTTCAACTAGTTTCTCCGTTGTAAACTTAACTGTTTTACTCCAATAGAGAAAGTATGAGTATATACCGTAACCGATTAACTGCAAAAAAAAGAAAAGCGCTAATACGTTTACTACTAACGCTATAGATACAAATGCGTCCATTACAACTTAATTAAACAACCCTTTTCCTTTACAAACCGACTAATTAATGGTTATATTATACTATATTATATGGAAAATACACATGATTGTTATAGGAGGATTTTTATGGCAACCACAGGAAGTAAATTCGTTGATACTGCCGATGTTTTGTTTATAGGTTTCTCCAGCAGGAATACGCGGTTTTGCAGTATGATCTCCGATGCGTTCACTAATAGCGGGATAAAAGTGTATCCCATGAACACCAACCCCGGTGCGAAGTTCAGCCAAAAAGTTTATCGCGGGTTCAGTGAACTCCCGTTAGTCCCGCACTGCGCGTACGTATTATTGAAAAGCGAGAACACAAAAAAGGTTGTACCTCTGCTTATAGAAAAAGGTGTGAAGAGGATATTGTTCCATAACAAAAAAACTGTTGATCCCGAAACGTTGCAGATATGTAAAGACGCTGGGATTGAGACAAAAATTGCGTGCCCTATGATGCTGTACGGTAAAGGATTACATAAATTCCACGCGTTTTTAGCCGGAGTAAAATGATAGTTTTTCCGTTAATCCGAAAAAAAGGGTCAAACGAACACGTAATGTCAGATGTGTTCAAAGTGACCCTGTTGTACCTCATCCCGGGATGGATAAAATCGCCGCAAGAACTCTTGAATTTTATTGTAGTCCTTATTACTGCGCTCGGGATTGATGTTATACTGAATTTTATACGTTATAAACAGATAACCTGCGCAGTATCCGCAGGGGTTACCGCCGCAATTCTG
>JBBAAG010000121.1 GCA_041658405.1 Elusimicrobiota bacterium | reverse complement strand
CGAGGCATTTGCTCACAGAAATTTAAGGTTTGCCAATGGCGACGAAAAATTAGTTATTCAGCCCGGCGAAGGGCTGGCGATTTTAAGTGAAGCCGCGGGCGATCTTAACCAACTGGTAAGGTGGGCTGTGGAGTGGCAAGAGACAGCAAGTGCCCCAACTACAGCAGGAGAGTACATGATGAATTATCCCAGAGTGGAATTGGCGGCTGCGGCAAATGCCAAGTACCATACTTTTTTTAACCCGTCCGGTTCGGGCAAAACAACGGTGGTTAGAAGATTGGGAATTTACGTAGATGCGGACGGTACTGCCACTTCCCAGCCGATTTCTATAAGAAGAATTAGCGCTGCTTCCGGAGGGACTGCTTTAATTTCCGCGGCTAATATTCCAAAAAAACATACCAGTACGCCCAATTCGGTTATGGAGTTAAGGTATAACAATGTTACTGCCACGCTTTCCGGGGGTAGTACGGACGCGCGTATAACTTCGCTTATTGGTCCGGGCGCGGCGGCACAAGCAATGCGGAGTCAAAAAGAAATTGTTTTTGCCACGCGCGGGGATTTAATTTTAAAAGAAGGGCAAGGTATTGCTCTTTATACCGAACTGGCGGGCGACCTTGACCAATATGTTAAATTTTTTGTTGAGTGGCAGGAAGTGGCAAACGTCGACGCGCCCACAACGGTAAACGAGTATTTAACTTCTATAGGGATGAATTCCGGTGTTACTAACAGCGGTTATGTTTATTCGGCATTTTACAATCCGCCGACCTCCGGCACTACCACTTTAATTAAAAGAGTACATATAAGGGTGGATAGCGCTGCTACTGCCACCAGCGTGCCTTTTTCTTTAATGCGCATTAGTACTTCTTCGGCAGGCTCGCTGGTAACAGCCAGCGATATTCCCGCAAAAAATACCAGTAGCGGAAGTTCGGTAATGGAAATTAGAAAAACAGGGGTTACCGTAACTTATTCGGGAAGTACGGAGAGGCTTATTGGGGTTAGCGCCCCCAGTGTGGTAACTGCCGTAGTAGGTCCTGCTTTAAGCGGTCGCGCGGAAAGGACTTATACTTATAATTCTTCCTCAACCCAGGAAAGTTTAGTCCTTAAGCCCGGAGAGGGGATAGCTTTAAGGCAGGAGACAGCCGGGTTTACCGGACACCGGGTATTTTTAGAGGTAGAATGGCAAGAAGTTCCCAATGCCAGCGCTCCGGCGGCGGCCAATGAATTTGTTTTTTCTACTCCGGAAATTGTAGGAGCCCCTGCCGCAGTTAAGCCTAACTATGTATATGGCACGCTTTATAACCCGGCTGATTCGGGGAAAAATTATGTTGTCCAAAGAATGGAAGCCAGGGTTCACGCCACCACATCGGCTGTTTATGTGTCCGCTTCTTTTAGGCGCATTAGTACTTCTTCCAATAGTACATTAATTACCGCCTCTAATATTGGCAAAAAAAATGCTTCCAGTACGGATTCAACGGCTCAAATTAGGCATAGCGGAACAACTGTTTTGTTTTCCGGAGCCACCACTTCCCGTTTAAGTTCCGTCATTACCCCGGGCGCCAATAACCAAGCAAACGGCCTTGAACAGACGACAATTAACACGGATGATGAATTGGTTATTAAGCCCGGAGAAGGAATTGCTTTTTATCAGGAGGCGGGTGCCGACGTTGACCAAAAGTATTTTTTCCAAGTGGAATGGCGTGAAGATTCAATTTCTGTTTCTGTTTCTGTTTCTGTTTCCGGCACGGTTTACGGTACTAATGAAACCTCGGCTTTGCAGGAGGCTCTGTCCATAAAACTGGCAGTTGGGGATTCCACTTCTTATTCTGCAAATACTTCAGCCGCTGACGGTACGTTTACTTTTTCCGGGGTTACTCAGCCGTCTGACGGTACAGTATTAACTGTTTGGCTAAATACCACACTGGCAACTTCTTCCAGCTTGGTATTTAAGTATGGATCTTCTTGTAATGGCGGTAGTGGTAATGATTGCACGGGTTTGAGTTTGTACCAAAATCGCGTGAGTATAGACAATAAACATACAGGCAGTATGGCAATTAGCGATTTGACCGCGTGCAATAATAGTTCAGGCTCTGCCTGCAGTGATACTGATATTGGTTTTGTTGCAACCACTACCCCTTCGGCTTCCAGCACTTTAAGCTGGCTGGTAAATATTTTAAAAGTGATGGGTGGCGCTACCTTTGCGCCGGGAGGAAATCTTAGTGCCCAAAAACTTTCTGTAGCCGGAACATATACCGGCGACAGCGAAACGATTACTTTGTCGGAAGGAGGTACTTCTACAACTTGCACGGATGCCAGCCAAACCGCGCTTTGTGTTTCAGGCACCTTCACGCCCAATTCCAATACGGTAAAATATACGGGAACCTCTGCGGCGAATATTCCCGCTTTAACTTATAATAATTTGGAACTTTCGCCTTCCAGTGCAGGTAGTCCTACGTATACTTTTGCCAGTGCTACTGCTACGCCTGCCTCTTGGTACAACTCTTCTTGGAATTATAGAAAAGCTATTACAATAGATAAAACCAAAGTATCCACAGCCAGTGGTACTGCTTTGTCCAATTTCCCGGTTTTGCTCCATGTGGCAGGGGATGCTAACTTAAAATACACAGGAAGCGGGGGAAATGTGGCAAGCAGTACCGGCGGAGATATTTTAATTACTTCTTCGGACGGTACCAGTTTGCTTAACTATGAAATAGAAAAATATTCTTCTTCCACCGGAGAGACCATAGCTTGGGTAAAAGTACCAACCCTTTCTACTACCACAGACACTACTTTGTATATGTACTATGGCAACGCCAGCGCGCCCTATAATGCTACTACTACGGGGGTTTGGGATGCAAATTATAAAGGAGTTTGGCATTTTGGTGACAGTTCGACGCTTAATCTCAAAAATTCTGTTACGGGGGTTGATGGTACTAACAGCGGAGTGGCGGCCATAGCTGGCAAAATAAGTGGAGCGGCTTCATTTATGGATGCGACAGATATTTTTACTACCGATATTAATGGGAATTATTCCTCAATCACTATTGAAGCGTGGGCATATCAGGGTGGCGGCGGCGGTTCAAATTTACCAAGAATTATAGAAAAACGCGCAGTATTAGAAGACGCACAAGAAATAACTGTTTACCTAAACTCTGGTCTGGCCTCTAACAGTAATTATCAAGTAGGGACCAGATGGAACGGAATTGATGTTAGTTGGTATACCACTCCTGATGGTGAATTTATAGACAATACAATACAACATATTGCAGCTGCCTACGATGGTAGCTCTACTGCCAATAATGGTTTATTATATTTGGATTCAATTTCTAAGCCTGTACTTGAACAAGGGACAGCTCCTGCTGGAACTCGAGGCACAAACAGTGCCAATTATACTATTGGTAATAGGGCTTATGATTTAGCAAGGTATTGGGGAGGTTGGATTGACGAAGTAAGGATATCGGACACGATTCGCTCAGCTGATTGGATAGCCACGGGATATGCCAACCAAAATTCCACAACCACTTTTTATGCTGTCAATGGACAGGAAACTCCGAGTGCGGGTGTCCTATCAGTGGTAATTAATTCCAATTTAACTATTGGGGACGGCACTAACCCTGTTACCGTAAGCGCTTATACCAATAGCGCTTCTACTACTATCTTGGGAAATTTTACCATTAACGCCAATGCAACTTATGTTGCCGCCAGCACTAGCCCATTAAATTTGGCCGGAAGTTTTACCAATAACGGAACCTTTACTCACTCAAACGGTACCACCACTTTTACTTCCACTTCCGGAACTAAAAATATATCCGGAAATACGACTTTTTACAATTTGGATATTAACGGCAGTAACGGAACGTTTAATTTATACGCAAGCGCTCCTTCCACTTGGTACTCCACCGGTGGCACTTGGAACTACCGTAAAGCCATAACCATAGACAAAACCAAAGTTTCCACTGCCAGTGGCACCGCTTTGTCTAATTTTCCGGTTTTGCTCCATGTGGCAGGGGATGCAGACTTAAAATACACAGGAAGTGGGGGAAATGTGGCAAGTAGCACCGGCGGAGACATTTTAATTACTTCTTCCGACGGTACCACCAAACTTAATTATGAAATAGAAAAATACTCTTCTTCCACCGGAGAGACCATAGCTTGGGTAAAAGTACCAACCCTTTCTACTACCACAGACACTACTTTGTATATGTACTATGGCAACGCCAGCGCCCCTTATAATGCTACCACTACGGGGGTTTGGGATAGTGATTATAGAGGCGTGTGGCATTTTAGCGAAGCTTCAAGTCCTGCGGTAGATTCAAAGAATAGTATTAGTTTGGCTCAAGGCAACGGCACCGTTTTTAACAGCGACGGCAAAATTAATAAAGTTGTAAGCGGCGACGGAGCGGATGATGAATTAACCGCAGCACATACTAGTAACTTGAACATAGCTTCCACTTTAACATTATCGACTTGGCTCAAGTTAGATGATTACGGAGAAACTGGTCCAATTATTCAAAAAAGAGGACAAACTACCTATTGTGATACAAATTATAATTATGGATTTTTTATTGCTCAGACGACCGGTTATCCGATTTTTGAATATGGAGCTTCTTGTACCGGCTTGACTGACGATTCTTCCGCCTTCGGTACCGGTTCGTGGACTTATTTGTCCGTTGTGGTAGATGAAGTTGGCGATACCATAAAATTTTACAGAAATGGTGCAGTAACAAAAACCTTACCTTATACCGGTACAATGCCAGGCTCAGGAACGGGTTCAACCGATGTTTTGGGTTATTCCAATACAGACCTTACCACTTATAATTTAGATGGCTCAATGGATGAATTGAGATTATCTGCCGCTATCCGTTCAGTTGATTGGATAGTAACAGAATACAACAGCCAAAATTCCACTACTACTTTTTATTCCGTAGGCACGCAAGAAAATTATTCAAGTGGGATAGTTGTTGCCAACAATTTGGCGGTTTCTGCCGGTACCGTAACCAGTACCAGTACAATTACTGTCTCGGGAGGTTCTGTGTCCGGAAATGGTACCATAAATATTACCGGCGGAACTTTTAATTTGTCCGGAGCAGGAAATTTTGGAGGAAATACGGGTTGGACCTTTAATAATTTAACGCTTAGCGGGACTGCTTCTACCACATCTGCCGGCACAGGAGGAATAACTGTGGCAGGAACTTTAACCAATAGTGGTATTTTGAGCGCCGGAAGCAAAACTTGGATACTTTCCGGAAGCGGTACGCCGTTTGTACAAAGCGGAACCTTTTACCCCCAAACTTCCACTTTTATTTATTCCGGCACATCCAATGCCACTGTTACCAGCGCCACTTATTACAACCTTTCTTTAGCTCCGGCCGGTACGCCAACATATACCAT
>JBBAAG010000120.1 GCA_041658405.1 Elusimicrobiota bacterium | reverse complement strand
TGAGTTATGGCTACGACGGTAATGGGAATATGACAGAAAAAATAGAGAACGATAAAACTACTTCATACGAGTACGATTACGAAAACAGGCTTAACAAGCTAATATTCCCCAACGGAAGTTACCAAAAATATATCTACAACCACGCGGGGAAGAGGATGGAAGTAGAGAAATACGAAGCTAATGCCAGCAGCCCTACGGCAACCCAAAGGTGTATCTACGACGCTCTGCAATGCAACAACATTTACGAAATCAACGGGGATACAGTGACACGCTATGTGTATGTTTGGCCCGGGAACGAGATGGTGTGTTCCGTCCAATCCCTCGGCGGAAACATTGTCACAACAAACTATTATCATTGTGACGGATTGGGCAGTGTCGCAGCTGTTACCGACGGTGCGGGCAACATAACCGGAACATACAAATACGACCCATTTGGGAATATATTGGATAGTAGCGGTACACCTGCGATATACGGATTCATTGGTTCGTTAGGCGTTCGTAACGACGATACCGGTTTATCACTCATGGGCGCGAGATATTATGACTCGTTTATCGGACGGTTCATTTCTCGAGACCCCGTCACTGATATGAGCGATTCCGTGGCGTTCAACAAGTATGTGTATTGTAGGAACAACCCGATAAACTTAATAGACCCGAAGGGTTTACAGAATGATGAACCGCTTAGCGAAGAAGTACTAGACATATTAGCATCCAAAGGACAAGGGTTTGAAATTGCATCAGCACAAAGTATAGATGACATAGCAACAATACTTGAGGAATCAGGAAAGGTTAGTATTCTTTCGAAAATAACAACATTATTTGAAGAAACTCAGGTTACTGCAAAAAAATTTGGAGAATTAGGTATTGTAATTAATTATGGCAACTATTCTCAAATACGACAAGGTGGGACAATTTCTTGGAGGCACAACAATCCTGGAAATATGGAATGTGGAGATAATCCAGATAAATATGGAGCAATAGCATGTATAGATGAGAGATCAGTGTTTCCTGATTATGAGACTGGTTTTAAAGCAATATCAAGACTGTTGAGAGATGTATATAACAATTTATCAATTAGAGATACCATGTATAAATATGCTCCTCCAAATGAAAATAGAACAGAAGCTTATATACAATTTATCGTTGAGCAAACAGGTTTCCTAGCAGATACACCAATTAGTTCTCTCGACGATGCTCAACTTACTATATTTGCGAATGTAATACAAGAATATGAAGGTTTTAAACAAGGTACTGTTGCGCAGTACTCAAATTATAGGCGGTGACTTTAAATATATAGATGTTTCTGAAGGGTAATTTATGATATCTCGCTGCTCAATGGTAATTATGTTTAATATATTTATGTTTTTTTATTTACAGTATAATTTGGTAAATGCCGAGCAACCTTCAAATAATACTTTTATTAGTATATCAAATCAAAAAACTCTAAAAAGAAATAAAAGTACAAATAAAAAAAATATATATATTTCTCGTTTTGTAGAAGCGGAAGGCATAATAAAAGAAATGCAAATCAATGACAACAAAGACAAGTATTACTCTCTAGTTACTACTACTTCATTGATTCGGATTGATACTGACGATGATAAACTGTTAAAGAAACTAAAAGATATGATTAATAAAAAAGTATTTGTTGCTGGTTTTCTAAAGAAAAATCTATTTCTTAGCTTAATAAGGTTATATGAAGTAAAAGAAGGCTTGAAATGGTATAAGTATGAACCGGAAATTGTGGAATTAAGAGGTGCTTTAGAAGAAGCAGACGAGTATGGACCGCCTAATTACGGCGAAAATCCTGAAACAGACACAAAAGTCAAGTATCATGTGATTAAGTTAGAAAAACCTATCAATGTAATGCCTAATTCGAAAAATAAGTTT
Organism: Elusimicrobiota bacterium; assembly: GCA_041658405.1. Classification (NCBI taxonomy): domain Bacteria; kingdom Pseudomonadati; phylum Elusimicrobiota; species Elusimicrobiota bacterium. Next base: position 3,648 of record JBBAAG010000120.1, on the reverse strand, counting down.
GATTCAGAAACAGTTGTAAATATTGAGCGAATTCAAATAGCAACATCGGAATACCAAAGAGTGAAACAACTAATTAATAAGAAAATACTGATAAAGGGTACTTTATTCCATTCTATTACATCGCATCATTATACGGATGTTTTAATATGGGTCAAAGATATTAAAGAAATCAAGAAAGAGAAATAGTTAAGTTTTGATTACTACAAAACTGGTACACGCAAGAAAATAATGTTTCCTAACGGTATAGAAACGTCGTATACCTACAACGCTAACAATTGGGTAGAAAATATAGACAGTAATCTTTCCGGGATGCCGTACTTCCATTCTATTGACGGTACTGCGGGATATGGGTATGATGATATTTATCAGTTAAAAGAAGTTACGTATCCGGACACGCACACACAGGCGTATAACTATGATGATGCGGGTAACCGCACAACATACACCGACTGGGGCGGGAATGCAGCGTACCAGTACAACGCTGGGAATGAACTGACTGGTGCACAAGTAACGTGTACTAACTTAACAGGTGGAACAGGAAACACAGGTAACTACGACTTGTCTGACACCACAGGGAGTATTATGGTAGGGGTATCGGCGTATAAGAGTACGTATACAGCATTGAGTTATGGCTACGACGGTAATGGGAATATGACAGAAAAAATAGAGAACGATAAAACTACTTCATACGAGTACGATTACGAAAACAGGCTTAACAAGCTAATATTCCCCAACGGGAGTTACCAAAAATATATCTACAACCACGCGGGGAAAAGAATGTCAGTGGAAAAATACAAAGTCAACGAAAGTAGTCCGACAGAGACACAATACTGTATCTACGACGCTCTGCAATGCAACAACATTTATGAAATCAATGGGGACACTGTAACACGCTATGTGTATGTTTGGCCCGGTAACGAGATGGTGTGTTCTGTCCAATCTCTTGGCGGAAACATTGTCACAACAAACTACTATCACTGTGATGGGTTAGGCAGCGTGGCTGCGGTGACTGATGGAAGTGGGAATATAACCGGAACATACAAATACGACCCGTTTGGGAATATATTAGACAGTAGCGGAACAGCAGCGATATACGGGTTTATCGGTTCTCTGGGTGTGAGGAATGACGATACCGGTTTATCACTCATGGGCGCGAGGTACTACGACTCGTTTATCGGACGGTTCATTTCCCGTGATCCAGTAACTGACATGAGCGATTCTGTTTCTTTCAACAAGTACGTATACTGCCGTAACAACCCGTTAAACTTGATAGACCCGAAGGGGTTGTTTTCTAAAGAATATGAAGAACCACTCAGCAAAGAAGCAAGAGACACTCTAGCAGCTTTTGGACAAGGTTATAGAGACATGAGTTTTGATATGTGCGATGAACTTGATTATAATCCTAGTTCTTGTGCTGAACTGTTCTTTGGTAATAACAACGATAGCGCTACTGGGAATACTAAAAATGCAGAAAATAATCCCGCAGAAACAGTTAGCAATATAGCACAAAAAGTAATTGAAACTGAAGTTACCGCTGCCGATATTATTAGTTCAGCAGCGAATGATAAAGTAGTACAGGATACGCTTAGTAACGCAGTGAATACCAACCCAACAACCAAAAGTATTGTTCAAGACCTAGTTGGTGTTGGTAGAAGCCTGAAAGATTCATTAAAAAACCTTAGTGATTCGTTGTCATTTTTTTCATTTGCTACAAGTACAGCTTTAGATTTAGTTGATCAATCGCAAAAAACAGCATATGAACCTTTAAGCAATTACTTGAGTGATGTAGCGGAAATATATGCAGAGAACGCGGTTGGTACAGTAACTGGAATATTAGGAGCTAGTGCTGGTACGCTTTTAGGTGAACCCATAGGATTAAGTTTACCGCTATCTATTGCTGGAGGCTACTGGGGCTATAATTACGGTAAATCGCAAACTCATAAATTAATTGAATCATTCAAATGAAAAAACAAGTAATAGCAGTTGGAAGAAATATATGGATATTTATTGTATTTTTCGGTTTAGTAATACTTTCAGCATTTTTTGATGCATCTAAAAACACAACTACTTTAACAAATACAATTGGATATATAATTTGTTCAGTAATGTTCCTAATATTTCTTTGGGAATGGATAAAGAGGATTATTTTTCTTGACTATAACGAAGACGGACTTACGGTATATAATCACTTGATTCCCAAGCGAACAAAACAATACATGTGGTATGAGGTTAAAAGTGTATTTTCAATAGCAGTTCTTAATAATATAACATTTATATCTTTTAGGGATGGTAGAACAACTTCTATTGGTCTAAGCAACTCCTTAGTAGGCGGAGGCGATTATTATAGTATACTTGCCGACATTGTTAAATACACGCCAAGCGATTGTGTAGATACAACAACATTAATCCGGCTTAAAGACTTTGAAAAGAGAAAAGTGTTAGAAAAGAAGAGGAAAAATAATTTTAATAAACTGCTAATAACAGAATTTGTTTTACTAGCAATATCATTATTTATAATATTTTGTCTGCTAGTGAGAAAGGTTACATATTTTGAAGTTAAGATATTTATATACTGCTTACTCTTTTTATTGGTATTTCACCTCATAAAATATTTTAAACGTGCAATATATAAACTCATAGCCCCTGCAGTATATTCTTCCTATAATTACAGGCTTATAAATGAGAGATCACGATTGACACTTGATAGGGCATACTACATCATATTTTGGATAAAACAGATTGTATTTATCTGGGGCTTGTGGTACATGGGAATAATCTTTGTCAAATATTGGATAAGATAATTATCAGTTAAAAGAAGTTACGTACCCGGACACGCACACACAGGCGTATAACTATGATGATGCGGGTAACCGCACAACATACACCGACTGGGGCGGGAACGCAGCGTACCAGTACAACGCAGCCAACGAGTTGACCGGGGCACAGGTACAGTGTACCGCGTTAAATGGCGGGACGGGAAATACAGATAACTATGACTTATCTGACACAACAGGGAGTATTATGGTAGGGGTATCGGCGTATAAGAGTACGTATACAGCGTTGAGTTATGGCTACGACGGTAATGGGAATATGACAGAAAAAACAGAGAATAACAATACCACAAGTTATGAATACGACTACGAAAACAGGCTTAACAAGCTAATATTCCCCAACGGGAGTTACCAAAAATATATCTACAACCACGCGGGGAAGAGGATGGAAGTAGAGAAATACGAAGCTAATGCCAGTAGCCCCACAGAAACTCAGCGTTGTATCTACGACGCTCTGCAATGCAACAACATTTATGAAATCAACGGGGACACTGTAACACGCTATGTGTATGTTTGGCCCGGGAACGAGATGGTGTGTTCCGTCCAATCTCTTGGCGGAAACATAATCACAACTAACTATTATCACTGTGATGGGTTAGGCAGCGTGGCTGCGGTGACCGACGGTAACGGCAATATCACAGGAACATACAAATACGACCCGTTTGGGAATATCTTAGATAGCAGTGGCACGGCAGCTATTTACGGGTTTATTGGTTCGTTAGGCGTTCGTAACGACGATACCGGTTTATCACTCATGGGCGCGAGGTACTATGACTCATTTGTGGGACGCTTTATTTCCCGTGATCCAGTAACTGAC
>JBBAAG010000119.1 GCA_041658405.1 Elusimicrobiota bacterium | reverse complement strand
TAATTTACGCGCAGCACGCGTTATGCGGCATGCCGCATGGAAACTTAAGTCTAAAGGAGGGGCTTTACAAGAGTTAAAAGAAGTTGCTATATTGTCTGAGTGAGGTCAAACTCGCTGAAAAACTCCGCTTGTCAAGCAAGATAAACCCTCTTTGCTCTGGAATCTCAGTATCACAAAGTGCAGTTTGAATTTTTTCATCACGATTGAACTTGTTTACTACGTTTTGGAATATTTCATCTCGGAATGTCTCCCAAATACCAAAAGCTTTAGATTGCATTTCAAAATTACTCTTGTCTCTAAATATATGCTTAAATATTGTTAAAGAACGATTAACGGAGTTTACATCCTGCGTATCTAATTGCATAAGCTTGTTGGAATATTCTTCACATTTGTCATAGTATTCGGAGGTTGGTGCTGTGGCAGTTATTGAAAATATTATTAAAGTTATGCTTATGATTATTGCTGAGCTTTTTCTATTCACGCAAATACTCCTAGTTATTATAAATTAAAACATAGAACAATACGACCGGACAAGGATATTCTACAAAATCTTTATGGTACGTCAAAACCAGGAATTGTTCACGACGGAGTAAAAAATGGAAGGGACTAGATTCCATCAGAACCTGGTTTAGGGAACAGGATACTATTTGCTCAACCTTTTCAAATCCTTGACATCTGCTTTTCGATAAAAATACCGTTTCAACGCAAGTAAGTCAGTTTTTGCAACAAAGTACGTTTTGACATCCCTGAACATGGCATCAACTTTGTTTTTATACGCTTCATTAAAAGCCATTTTCCCCTGGTTGTTAAAAATATCAATCCGGTGAGGTTCGACGCCTATAAAGAATATCTCTTTCTGTCCAAGTAGGTCTTCGGGGTTAATTCTTATCCCGCCGGCAAACTCTTTTATAGCTTTGGCACAACGTTCAGCGTTCTTGCTGCTTTTTTCGATCCAAAAATCGATTTCTTTTGTTTCCCGGGCAATTTTTGTGTGATACATTACAGCATATGCGCCAATAACCAAGTATTTGACGTCGTATTTATTAAGCAGCTTTATAAAATCAATATAGTCGTTTTCAAACTGCTTGTCGTTTGCCATATATCCTCTTGTTAAGTTTGATAACATTGCGATTGCCGAATAGTTTATTAGCAGTTTTTCTGATTTGATTCAAACAGTCCAGTACACTATCAAAATCGTTTTCTATGTTCAACGTTTCAATTTCAGCAGGTGTACCCTTACCGTAGATTATCTTTTTCCCGTTTTTTATGGCTGTTTTGATTATCATTGTATGCTCCTACGAAAATACTGTTTTTTCGTTAATTATATTATAGGAAAAATATACATGTTTTTCAAGTGAAATAGCTATGAAGTTTAATAGAAATTATGTTTTTTACAGAATTAATAAAGTGGAGGTGAGGGGAATCGAACCCCTGTCCAGAAACGGTCCAGTTAGACATCTACAACGCGTATCCTGTACATTGTTCTCGTCCTTACCCGCTTATACAGGCATAATCATGTAAGGACCAGGATCAAGTTAATTCACACAGCGCTTATGCTCCTCTCAGCGCCGCACTACACCCGAATTTTTACGCCTCACCCGCTACGTCAGGTACGTATCGGAAGACGCGCAGTCTTAACAGACCGCGTAGTTTGCTGTAGAATAATCAGCAATTAAATAATATGGTCGATTGATTAACGTGGCCGTTCGACCAACCACGGCGTGCCGTACCAACTTTCAACATCCCTGTCGAATCCAGAACACCCCCAAAGAACAAACACAAAACATTGTTTTTGTGTGTACTATATTAATAGCACATTATTTTGGAATGTCAATGACTATTATATTTCATTAACAACTTACTAAACCACTGCCTGCGCGATTGCGTGTTTCCACCCGTGATAATACGTCTCCGCAGTCTTGCGGTTCATCTTAGGACAAAAACTTTTGTCTTTCTTCCACAACCTTGACAGCACAGCCTCGTTTTTCCAGTACTTAAGGTATAACCCCGCAAGAAACGCAGTGCCCAGTGATGTGAGTTCACGGTTTTTCGGGCGTACGACCTTAATCCCCAGGATATCCGCCTGGAACTGGCAGAGGAACGGGTCACCCACAGCACCGCCATCAATATTCAACTTCTTTATCTTAATCCCTGACTCGTGTTCCATTGTAGAGATGACATCTCTTGTGGAGTAACACGACGCTTCAATAGCTGCACGGACAATATGTTCACGTGTAGTCCCGCGGGTAAGGCCGCTGATAATCCCGCGTGCTTCTGAATTCCAGTACGGCGTCCCTAACCCGACAAACGCAGGGACAAAGTATACACCGTCATTACTTTTTAAGGTTAATGCCATCTTTGGCGCATCCTGTGCTTTCTCCAATATTTTTAACCCATCACGCAACCACTGGATTGCCGCACCGGAGATAAACACCGATCCTTCAAGTACATACACAGCTTTTTGTTCGGAAGTACATCCCAGTGTGGTAACCAACCCTTTTTTTGAGATTACACGTTTAGCGCCGGTATTCATCAACGCAAAACAGCCGGTACCGTATGTATTCTTAACCGTCCCCGGGGAAAAACATGTTTGCCCGTATAACGCTGCCTGCTGGTCACCCGCTATTCCGCAGATAGGTATCCCCGCAGGTAGACGCCCGTTTTTGGAGGTCACTCCAAACATTGACGAGGAAGGTTGTACTTCCGGTAAAATATTTTTTGGTACACCAAAAAGTTTTAGTAATTCATTATCCCATTGAAGTTTATCGATGTTATAAAGCATTGTACGTGATGCGTTTGTATAATCAGTTTTGTGACACTTCCCACCGGTTAGGTTGTACAACACCCAGGTATCCGGTGTGCCAAAACAAAGGTTTGTGTAGTCCACATTCTTCCCTTGTTTCTTTAAATGGTTAAGGATCCACTCAATCTTTGTTGCTGAGAAATATGCGTCAACCTCAAGCCCGGTTTTTTTGCGGATCATCCCGGTAAACCCTCGGGATTTAAGGTTTACGCAACGTTCACCCGTACGGCGGCATTGCCAGACAATTGCGTTATACAACGGTTTCCCAGTCCTGCGGTCCCACAGGATAGTAGTTTCCCGCTGGTTCGTGATCCCAATCCCCGCGATACTACCAGGCGGCACTTTTGTAAGCACGCGCTGGATTGCGTTATTAACACTATCCCAGATTTCTCGCGGGTTATGTTCCACCCAGCCAGGCTGCGGGAAGTATTGTTTAAACTCTTCGTAATGGCTGCATACCACCGTACCGTTAACATCATACACTACCGCGCGGCTACCTGTGGTACCCTGGTCAACCGCCATAATGTATTTCATAAATATTATTCCCTCCTGTATATCATCAACAATTATCTTCTGTACTTCAATGCACGGGAAAGGTCACGGTCGGAGATACGTTGTTTTATACGGTCCTTGCGGTTAAACGTTTTCTTACCTTTAGCGAGTGCGAGTTTACACTTAACCCATCCATGCGAGAAGTATAGTTCCAGAGGGATCAGTGTAAACCCTCTCTGCATAACCTTACCGGCGATACGGCTAATTTCCTGTTTATGCATCATTAACCGTCGTTTACGTGAAGGATTAATCTTCCATTTTATTGCCGCACTGGAATACGGCGTTATATTGAGGTCAAATACTATCAGTTCGCCGTTCTCTACCCGCGCATAAGCATCACGCATATCCACACGCCCTTCACGCAAGGACTTAACCTCATGCCCGCGAAGTTCTACCCCGGTTTCATAAGTTTCAATTAACTCATAAAAATGCAACGCCCTGCGGTTGGTCGCAACAACTTTTAGGATAGGTTTTTTTTCAGGTACACTTTTTGGTTTCACATTTTAAACTTTTCACCGAGATATATTTTTCGTGCCTGCGGGTCGTTCAATAAGACCTCCGCGGTTCCCTGTATCAAAATATCTCCCTGATAAATAATATATGCGCGGTCAATAATCTCCAAAGTTTCACGTACATTATGATCGGTAATAAGTATCCCAAGCCCCCGTGATTTCAACCTGCGGACAAGATCCTGTAACCCATCAACCGCAATTGGATCAATCCCGGTAAACGGTTCATCAAGCAATAAAAATGTGGGGTTAATCACTAACGCCCGCGCAATCTCGCATCTGCGTTTTTCACCGCCGGATAACTGATACCCTTTTTGTTTCCTAACTTTCTCAAGCCCAAACTCTGTGATCAACGTATCAAGCCGAGTTTTCCTTTCCTTAGCTGAAATCTTTAGTGTCTCAAGGATTGCCATAATATTATCTTCTACTGACATATACTGAAATATTGACGGCTCCTGCGCGAGGTACCCAATCCCGCTGCGTGCGCGTTTATACATCGGTAACTTCGTAATATCCCGAGAGTTAAGCATAACCTTGCCTTTTTCGGGGTTCACTAACCCTACAATCATAGAAAACGATGTCGTCTTCCCTGCACCGTTAGGGCCAAGTAAACCCACTACTTCGCCGGTATTAACTTCAACACTAACATTTTTAACAACCGCCCTACGGCGGTAGGATTTGTATAACCCTTCCGCCTTCAACGTATTCATAATATTATCCCCAATCCTTTTTATTTAAATACTACTGTGCCATTAACATTTTTGTCGAGCATAACCTTATCCTGTGCGAAGTTTAACGTCACAACTTCCGCAGCGTACCGGCTATCAACCTTTTCATCTTTCCATTCAATCACAGGTTTACCTGTAACAACCATAAGTTCATCAGCCGAAGTATACACCATCCTCTGCCCGGTAGCAACATTAGTTTGCCATTCAGCACGTACGTTTTTATCAGCAACAATTTTGGCGGTTACGTTATCCAGTAATACATCTTCAGCTGTTACTTTAACGTTCTGTGTCTGAGTCCCTCGTATAACGGTATAGAACAGTTCAACTCCGGGCCCGAACTTCGCGATGGACACATTCCCGTCGTAAGTAAGTATTTCAGAACGTATATCCACAACAGTCCCTCCGGGAGTTAGTGTTTTGTATACCACCTTCCCTGTAACAGTAAGAGTATTATTGGCATTATCTGTTTTCATATAATCACCGGTAACCGTGTCGCTACTCCTAAGCATCCTTACATTCCCCCGGCATTCAGAGTACGCGCTACCCGATGATAGTTCTATAACTTCAGCTGTTACATTAATAATTTCTGTTATGGTAGTTGACCGTATACTGTACAACATCTCTGCACCGGGATAAAATTTTCCGTAATTAGTTGCGGTATTAAACTCTGCGGTTTGCGATTTTATGAGTACACTATTATTATTCGCCAGCCCGGTACTTTCATACACAACATTACCTGCAGCGTGGATCATGCGTTTACGTTCTTCGTTCTTCATATAATCAGAAGTTAACACATTGCTTCCCTGCACCATTTTTACAGTACCACGGAACGTTGTTACCGCCCCGCGGTCAAGGATTTCCATATTGTCACCAGTAATCACTGCCCTAACATTATCCCCGAATAATTGGCCGGGTAGTAATACAAACAATAACGCGGTTAACGTCAACGCAATATTAACATGTTGTTTGTTCATTTTTGTATCACCACACGGTTATTTTTTATTACTATTCTTGAAAGATCAGGCGTTGCTTCAAACCCAACCCCCGTAATTTCCTTATCCGGATACACAATTCTTACGGTTGACGATGATACGACGAGGTTCCGCACGCTGTCATACTCACCGTTTGGCGTGTATAACGCAATCCCTTCAGCATCAGACTTCCACACAACATTACCCCGGGCAGAGATATTACCGCTACCGCTTACCGCTTTACCTTCAGCTGCGGATAGCGTTGACGCAGGATTACCATTTTCATAAAAAAGAACTCTA
>JBBAAG010000118.1 GCA_041658405.1 Elusimicrobiota bacterium | reverse complement strand
ATGATTAATAGTTCAAACCGCCACGTCCGTGCGAGGGGTGTGGAACTCATGGAAACTGAACTCCTGAAAAAAGGTAGTGTGGTTAATGCTGTTACCGCGCTTGCACCGTTCCTCAAAGATCCTGACTACCGTGTCCGCGCAAAGGCTGCACGTGTGGTTTATAGGTTTAACGCATCAATAGGGATGGGTGTACTCGAAAATATGTTGCGCAGTACGGATTCACGGGAACAGGTTATTGCAGCGTTTACCCTCGGGGAAATCGGGAACATAGAGGCATCACTATTATTGCTGAAGCTCTATAACGCAGTAGGGCGGCATGGCCGGACTGCTGTGAAACAGGCATTACAAAAAGTATTGGATTCCACTCAATCACGGATGCCGTCAACGTTACGGAACCGTATCGCCGGGGTTATCTCCGCTTCTGACCCTAAACTATCACACCACGTTGCGCGGATGTGAACTTTTCTTTAATTCAATTTATTCAAAAAGTTAATGCTATAAAACTCTATATTGCTAACCACCCGCCATTTTTTGTATTATAAGAAATTGTTTAATAAACTGTTTATAAATAGAAAGTGGTGTATCCGTTAACATGAAAAAAACATTTGTCACCCTCAACTACGCAAATTGTTTGTCCGATTACGTTGGTTCCCAGGGATTGAATATCGCCGACCTCCAAAGTATGACGCCCGTAGCGTCAACCGCATGGGCGCGGGTTGCGGAGAAGAAAAATGCAAAAAAAATTGGGTACCACGAACTGCCGTTACAGGTAAAACTTGCCGATGAAATCGTGAAGTTTATGGCGTGTTACAAAAACAAGTTTGATAATTTCGCAGTAGCGGGTATCGGCGGGTCGGCACTCGGGAATATTGCGTTACACCAGGCGTTACGGCATCCATACTGGAACCTTCTGACTTCAAAACAACGGAATGGGTGGTTAAGGTTATTCGTTCTTGATAATGTTGATCCTGTGTTTATCTCGGGCTTACTTGATGCGGTTGACCTAAAAAAAACTGTCGTAAATGTTATCTCCAAAGCCGGGACTACAGCGGAATGTTTGTCCTCATATTTTTATTTGAAATCAAAAATTGTTGCAAAGGTTGGGAAGAAAAATTATCGGAAACATATAATAGTTACTACCGACGCTAATACCGGGTACCTCCGTGAACTTGCAAAAACTGAAGGGCTAGCGTCGTTTGTTATCCCCTCGAATGTAGGGGGGCGGTTCTCGGGGTTAACCCCTGTGGGCTTACTCTCCGCTGCAGCAGCAGGGATTGATATCCACGCGTTACTCCGTGGAGCTAAGGATATGGAAACGCGTTGCGGGACGGATGATATGTTCAAGAACCCGGCATTGATGTACGCAGCAACACAGTACCTGTTCTACCAAAAAGGTAAACGTATAAACGTAATGTTCCCGTACTCAAATCAGTTGTACGGCATAGCGGACTGGTTCCGGCAGTTATGGGCAGAAAGTTTGGGTAAAGAGAAAGATAATAACGGCAAGATTGTTAACGTCGGCCCGACACCGGTTAAGGCTTTGGGTGTGACGGACCAGCACTCGCAGGTGCAGTTGTATATCGAAGGGCCGTATGATAAGGTTATTACTTTTCTTTCAGTTGAAGATTTTGGCGAGAAAGTTGTTATCCCTAAAAATGTTGACCCTAAACATTACCTCAGCGGGTATACGTTTAACGAGTTATTAAAGGCTGAGGAAGACGCTACACGTTTGGCATTAACAAAAAAACAAAGGGCGAACTGTACAATCAACCTCCCGAAGATTTCGCCGTATCATATAGGACAGGTATTGTTGATGCTGGAGAACGCAACGGCGTATGCCGGCGAGTTGTTTAACATTAACACATTTGATCAGCCCGGGGTTGTTGCTGGTAAGGAAATGACGTATGCTTTGATGGGCCGCCCGGGGTATGAGAAAGAGCATGCGAGTATTTCCGCGGAAGTAAAGAAATCAAAACAATGCAGGTATACCGTTTAGATTTACACGTTCATACACCCGCGTCGAACTGTTTCTCGCAGATGAGTAAGTTCTCAAGCGAGAAGGTGTATACTCATATTGTTAATACAGCCCTGGAGAAAAAAATTGATATCCTCGGGATTACTGACCACCACAGTGTTGACGGTGCGTTTCATTTACTTGAAATTTATGAGCATTATCATGAAAATAAAAAGTTGGTGATAATCCCGGGAGTAGAAATTACCTGCCGGATTGATGAGTGTGATCAAGTGAATATCCTGGGATATTTCCATCCTAAGACAGGGTATGATAAACTCCACGCTGTACTCGATGACCTCAAAGTGCCGCCGTTTATGCATGGCAGCAGCGAGTTTGTTGTTCCCCTGTCATTTTCTGAGGTACTCGATTTTTTTCGTAAACGTAAAGCGTTGCTGATCTCTGCACGGATGGATAAAACTGACTACCGCAGAGCGGTATTGCCGGAGATAATTAATTCTAAGGTACGGACTCACGACGTTGTTAATCCCAAAGAGGTGAATACTAATTTTGGGAAGGATGTTATTAAAAACAAAAAACTTAATTTTATGACATTTTCGGATGCGCATAGCGCTTCAATGATTGCATCAAGGTATTCTGAGGTTGAACTTGACACCGCGCGGTTTGAATCATTATCCTCGGCGTTAGAGTAGCCATGCCTTAAATATGGATATTTCTTGTACGGGACTAATCGATTACGCGCATGATGTTGTTTTCTTCATTGCAGGGTTCGTGGCAATACTTTATGGTTATGCGCAGTTAAGGAAGAAAAGGTTGATCGAAAACATTCCGTCTTCAAAAATACGGTCCGTAGCGATGGGTTTATCTGAAGTTAATGGTATAGCAAAAGAACGCGGGAAACTTATCTCGCCTATAACAGGTACTGAGTGTGTATACTACAAATTCCGTGTGGAACGCGAGGATAGGGATTCAAAAGGGAGAACGCATTGGAAAACCGTACGGTCGGGGGAGTCAACTAATTATTTTTATGTTACCGACGATACAGGCGAGTTGTTGGTAGACCCGCTGGGTGCGGAGGTTGTTATCAACCAGGATTATCGTATAGTGGATTCTATCTGGCAAACATTGGGACGAAAAAGGTTTCGCTATACTGAATGGTACATAAAACCTGGGGAGACGTTCTTTATCATAGGAACAGTACGGGAGTTTAAGGATTATGGTGATGACCGAAAAGAAAAAATCGCGGAACGGTTGCGCGGGTTAAAAAATAATAAGCAGCAGTTGATGTTATACGATAAAAACGGGGATGGGAATATTAGTATTGAAGAATGGGATGCCGCAAAGGTTGATGTTGAACAAAAGGTTTTGGAGGAAGAACTTTCTCAGGCATTACCCGAGGTGAAAGATGATATTGTTATCGCAAAAGGGAATTCCGGGGATACAGTATTTGCGTTTTCCGACCGCGGGGAGAAGGCTATAATACAACACCTTTCTTTATCGGGATACGGGTTGAATACACTGGGGATCGTTGTGTCAATAGTGATGGTAATATCGTTCCTTAACCGCGCGGGGATTATACTAACCGGGCATGCAATACCGTGGGTTGAGATTTATAAAGCTATGTCAAAGTGATAATTTTATTTGGCAGTACAGTAATTAACAATATTCTTGAGGAGGTAATAAAAAATGGGGACAGGTATAGTTTTGGCGGTATTGTTGATTGGTACGGTGGTATTGTTCGTATTAATCTCGTATGTTATCGGGATTTATAACGAACTTATCGTGGTGAAGGTTAATGTTGATAAATCATGGTCAAATATTGAAGTCCTGGAAAAACAGCGGTATGATGAGATTCCGAAACTCGTGAAAGTATGCGAAGGGTATATGCAGTACGAACGTGAGACACTTGAAAAAATTATTTCCGCAAGGACACGGTTTCTGGAATCCAGAACTCCAGGCCAGATGGCAAACGCGAATGCTGATATGACCTCTGCCTTAAAAACTTTATTTGCGGTGGCGGAGAATTATCCGCAACTGAAGGCAAACGAAAATTTTATGCAGCTACAGAACCGTGTAAGCCAGCTTGAGAACCAGATAGCTGATCGTCGGGAGTTTTATAATGATTCAGTCACAATCTTTAACACGCGGATACAGCAGGTGCCCTATATGTTTCTCGCGGGGCCAATGAATCTTCAGCAGCGCGAAATGTACAAAGTTGTGGAAGCTGAAAAAAAACTGCCGGAGATTAATTTTAATATCCCGAAATAAGAAATGTAATGTTGATGGGTGTACTCGCGACTCTTGATTCACAATTAACTACTTTCCTCGTTGAGGTAGGGACAATATTCCGTGCGTTACGTAACCGTAACTACCGGCTATACTTTACCGGGCAGATAGTGTCGTTAATCGGTATTTGGATGCAAACCGTATCAATCGGATGGCTTACCTACCGGCTGACACAGTCCGCGTTGATGGTCGGGATTACCGGGTTTTTTACGCAGATTCCTATGCTAATCCTTACCCCAGTGGCAGGTGTGTTCATTGACCGGTGGGATAAGAAAAAAGTTATTCTTATAATGCAATGGGTACTGATGACCCAGGCGTTGATGCTCGCAATTTTGACGTTAATGGGAACTGTACAGTACTGGCATGTGATAGTTTTGTCGTTATATTATGGTATGGCAACTGCGTTTGAAGGACCTGCACGTCAGGCGTTTGTGATTGAGATGATTGAAGATAAGGAAGATCTGGGGAATGCAATTGCATTAAACTCTATGATGTTTAATTCTGCAAGGTTGGTCGGGCCAGCGGTTGCAGGGATTTTGATCTCAGTATTTAATGAAGGAGTGTGTTTTCTTATTAACGGGTTAAGTTTTTCTGCGGTAATTATTTCGTTGAATCTTATGACCGGGGAAGCCTTAAGAAAAAAGGGTGTACGGGAAAACTTTTTTGCTGGGTTAAAATCCGGGTTTAAGTATGTATACGAGTTTGATACCATACGGGTAATTATATTTATGGTTGCACTGATAAACCTTTTGTGTTTGCCTTATACATTACTGATGCCGGTTGTTGCGCGTGAGGTTCTGCACGGGGGTGCGAGGGAACAGGGGTTTCTGGTTTCCGCATCGGGGATTGGCGCGTTGATTGGGGGGTTGTATCTCGCATCAAGGAAAACAGTGGTTGGGTTGGTGAATGTATTATCCGCTGCGGCGTTTATCTTCGGGTTTGGGTTGATAGCGTTATCGTTCTCACGAGTGTTGTGGTTGTCAGTACTGACAATGTTTATCGCCGGGCTGGGGATGATATTGTCAATGGCGTCATGTAATACGTTAGTGCAGACACTTGTGGATGATGATAAACGCGGGCGTGTGATGAGTATATACATGATGGCAGCAATCGGGGTGTTGCCCTTTGGGCATTTATTGATGGGCGCGTTAGCAAAAATGTTTGGCGCGCCAGTTGCGTTGTTAACCGGTGGAACCGGATGTATCATTGGGGCGGTAGTTTTTGCGTTAAACCTTCCCCGGTACGTGCGTAAGTTGTACCGCGTATATATAGATAAAGGAATGATTGAGTCGTCAATTAATGTGTAGTAATAGTTTTAAATATAGGAAAGAATAGGTAACAAAAGTTTTATGGAAGAGAAAAAAAGAGGTGTCGGGTATTGGATTTCAGTGATCGCCGGGACAGTGGTTGTACTGATCACAGCGATGTATTTTTACAACGGGTACGCATCAAAAAAATGGATGTCCTTACCGTCACCTGACGGCAGGATGGTAGGTGTTGGGTTGGGGAATGCGTTTGTGCGTATAAAGGGTGCGGAGAGGCCGGTGGTAGTGGTCTTATCCGCAATGGGTTCGTCATCAGCTGAGTGGTGGCCTTTGCAGGACATACTTGCGC